>SKMI01000228.1 GCA_007121115.1 Paracoccaceae bacterium
GGGCGCGGCCCGAGGGCGCTTTTTCGCGCCGTTACACCAACGCCACCGGTTCAGGTGCCGTGCAACTCCTTGGTCGCAGTCAGGCGCACCTCCGGCCAGTCGCGGGCCACGCGGTCGATGTCCCATTGCAGCCGGGTCAGGAACACCGGATCGCCGTCGCTGTCCTCGGCCATGTGCTGGCGGTTCGCGGCGGCGAACCTTTCCACCGCCTCCTTCTCCCCCGCCACCCAGCGGGCCGAGGTGAATTGCGATGGCTCGAACCGCACCGGCAGGCCGTATTCCAGCTCGACCCGACTGGCCAGAACCTCGAACTGCAACGGTCCCACCACGCCGACGATGAACCCGGACCCGATCATCGGGCGGAACACCTTGGCCGCGCCTTCCTCGGCGAACTGGGTCAGCGCCTTGCCCAGATGCTTGGCCTTCATCGGATCGCCCGCGCGGCAGGCCTGCAACAACTCCGGCGCGAAGGAGGGGATGCCGGTAAACCGCAGCGCCTCGCCCTCGGTCAGCGCGTCACCGATGCGCAACTGGCCGTGGTTGGGAATGCCAATGATGTCCCCGGCCCAGGCTTCCTCGGCCAGTTCGCGGTCGGCGGCGAGGAACAGCACCGGGTTCGACACCGCCATCTGTTTCTTCGAGCGCACGTGCAACAGCTTCATCCCGCGCGTGAAATGCCCCGAGGCAAGCCGGACGAAGGCGACCCGGTCGCGGTGCTTGGGGTCCATGTTGGCCTGCACCTTGAAGACGAAGCCTGCGACCTTGCCTTCCTCGGGCGCGACCTCGCGGTCGGCGCGCTGGGGCTGGGGTTCGGGGCCATAGGCGGCGATCCCCTCCATCAGTTCCTTGACGCCGAAGCTGTTGATGGCGCTGCCGAACCAGATCGGGGTCAGATGCCCCTCCTGCACGGATTTCAGGTCCAGCGGCGGCAGCAGTTCGCGCGCCATCTCCACTTCCTCGCGCAACTGTTCCAGCAGGTGCGCGGGCACATGCGCGGCCAGCTTGGGATCGTTCAGCCCTTCCAGCACCACCGACTCGGCCACCCGGTTGCGGTCGGCGCGGTCCATCAGTTCCAGCCGGTTGCGCAGCAGGTCGTAGCAGCCCAGAAACTCCGCCCCCTGCCCGATCGGCCAGCTTGCGGGCGTCACGTCGATGGCGAGGTTTTCCTGAATCTCGTCGATGATCTCGAACGTTTCGCGCGCCTCGCGGTCCATCTTGTTGCAGAACGTCAGGATCGGCAGGTCGCGCAGGCGGCAGACCTCGAACAGCTTGCGGGTCTGGGATTCGACCCCCTTGGCCCCGTCGATGACCATGATCGCGGCATCAACGGCCGTCAGCGTGCGATAGGTATCCTCGGAAAAATCGCTGTGCCCCGGCGTGTCCACCAGATTGAAGCGGAACTCCCTGAAATCAAAGGACATGGCCGAGGCCGAGACCGAGATGCCGCGGTCCTGCTCCATCTTCATGAAGTCCGAGCGCGTGCGCCGCGCCTCGCCCTTGGCGCGCACCTGGCCCGCCATCTGGATCGCGCCGCCAAACAGCAGGAACTTCTCGGTCAGCGTGGTCTTGCCCGCATCGGGGTGCGAGATGATGGCAAAGGTGCGCCGGCGGGCGATTTCCGGCGGCAAGTCGGGGCGGTTCGGGGCATGGTCACGCATGGCGCGCGTATAGGCGAGCGCAGGTGGCGCGGCAAGTCCGGCAATGCATCGAACATTGACGCCACCGGCTGACTGCGACCGCGCCGCCATGAAAGCGTGAACAGCAATAATATTTTCGAAACAGGACTGATTCGTGATATCATCTTGCTTTCATTTGAGGGAGTATTGACATGAATCCAACCCGAAAACTGCGCCTGTCGGTATCCGTGGCGGCGCTATTCTGCGCCACCGGCGCGCTGGCCCAGGACATCCCGCGCGGCGCCGCGGCAACGGGCTGCAACCTCGACACATATGCGCGAATCACGTCCGAGCGCACTGGCTAGACGCTCTACTGGAACAACCCGAACTGCCCGGCGGGCAGTGGAGGCACGGATGTCATGGCGCCAGCCGAGGCGCCTCCGCTACCGGGACCGGCACCTACGCCGCCCGCTGTCGATGAGCAGGACGACGAAGAGGAAGAAAACGCGGAAGAACAAGAACCCTATGTCCTCTGAAGTTGATCCGCCCTGCCCAGCGCGGATATCCGCGCACAAATGGCCACAAGCTGCGTCAAGCCCTGACGAAAAACATCGCCCTTGAGTATCCTTTGCGGGCAGTGTGGCGCCCGACACACCTTGGACATTGGGGAGTGCCGCGTCTTGCACGCCATCCTGTGTTGTGAATCTGGCGCGGGCCGGGCGCATCTGACCGCCCTGAGCATCGCCGCGCAGGCGCTGCAGCCGGGCACACGCTGTACGGCCCTGCTGGGTCGGCGCAAGCATGAAGCGATCATTGCGCCTTGGTGCCGTTCCGTGCACCCGGCGCCTGCCATGCGCCGTGTGGCCACGACCGCGCCGGATGCGGCGCGCCTGCTGCCCTTTGCCAGCTGGCTTTGCGCGCGCGGGTTCCGCGACCCCGAGACGCTGGAGCGCCGCTTCCGCTGGTGGCAGGAGGCGTTCTGGACCCTGCGCCCGACCCTCGTCGTCGCCGATTTCGCCCCCACGGCGCTGATGGCGGCACGCAGCCTGGACCTGCCCGCCGTGGCGCTGGGGCCGTCTTTCGCATTGCCCCCTGAAGGCGCCGCCGCCACCACCGACCCCGACGATCCGCATGACCGCGCCACCTGCGCGCTGATCAACCGCACGCTGGGGCCGCTGGGTGCCCGCCCCATTGACCGGATGGAGGCGGTGTTCGACTGTGCGCGCCGCTACCCGCGCGGGCTGCACATCTGGGACCCGTTCCACCCGCGCCCGCGCTGGCCTGCCATCTCGCCCCTGCCCGCGCTGCCGCCGCGCGCCGGGCCACTGCACGGCCTCGGGCGCGACCGGGTCTTCGCTTACCTTTCGACCAGCGAACTGAACGAAACCGCCATACTCGAGGCATTCGCGCGGCTCGCCCGCCCGACCCGGCTGGTCGCCCCCGGCATCACCCCCGAGGCCCGCGCACGGCTGGAGGCCAACCCGGCGCTGGTTATCGAACGCGCCCCGCTCGGCCATGCCGAAATCGCCGCCTGCGCGCGGATCATCGTCTGCGCGGGACAGTCGGGCATGACCGCGCTGGCGGTGCTGACGGGCGTGCCGATGCTGGCCCTGCCGATGCATCAGGAACAGGCGAACAACGCGCGCGGCGCCGCGCAACTGGATTCGGTGCGCTGGCGCGACCGGCCCGGCCGCAGCGCCGAGGCCATCCTCGCCGATATCGACGCGCTCTGGCTGGACCCGGACGCCCAGACGGCCGCCCGCGCGGCCGCCGACGACCTGCGCCCGCAGTATGCGAGCGGCGCGCGCGACATCTTCCGCCGCGAACTCCCGGCGCTGATCGCACGCACCGCGCAAGGCCCTTCCCCCGTCCCCTGAGCCGCGCTAGAAGGGCGCCATGCTGAAGACGCGGATCATCCCCTGCCTCGATGTCGCCGATGGCCGCGTGGTCAAGGGCGTGAATTTCGTCGACCTGCGCGACGCCGGCGACCCGGTGGAAGCCGCGCGCGCCTATGATGCCGCCGGCGCCGACGAGCTGTGCTTTCTGGATATCCACGCCACGCACGAGAATCGTGGCGTCATGCTCGATCTGGTCACCCGCACGGCGGAGCAGTGCTTCATGCCGCTGACCGTGGGCGGCGGAGTGCGCTCCGCCGAAGACGTGCGCGCGCTGCTGCTGGCGGGCGCCGACAAGGTATCGTTCAACTCCGCCGCCGTGGCCGACCCGGATGTGGTGACCCGCGCCGCCGACCGGTTCGGCAGCCAGTGCATCGTGGTGGCCATCGACGCCAAGACCGTGGCCCCGGGCGAGTGGCAGATCTTCACCCATGGCGGGCGGCGGCCCACCGGGGTCGATGCGGTGGCCTTCGCGCGCACGGTGGCGGAAAAGGGCGCGGGCGAGATCCTGCTGACCTCGATGGACCGCGACGGCACCCGCGCGGGTTTCAACCTGGACCTCACCCGCACCATCGTCGACGCCGTGCCGATCCCGGTGATCGCCTCCGGCGGCGTCGGCACGCTGGATCATCTGGTCGAGGGCGTGACGCAGGGCGGCGCCTCGGCGGTGCTGGCAGCCTCGATCTTCCATTTCGGCGACCACACCATCGGCGCGGCAAAGGCGCACATGGCCGCCGCCGGGATCCCGGTGCGTCTGTCATGAGCGGGCCGGACCGCGCGCTGCACCGCCTCGCCGCCACCATCGCGGCGCGTGCGGAGGCCAACCCCGACAGCAGCTGGACCGCGCGCCTGCTGGCCAGGGGTCCCGAAAAATGCGCCGAAAAATTCGGCGAGGAAGCGGTCGAGGCGGTGATCGAAGCCGTGCGCGGCGACCCCGCCCGCCTGACGTGCGAAGCCGCCGACGTGCTCTACCACCTGCTGGTCATGTGCGCCGCGCGCGGCGTCACGCTGGCCGAGATCGAAGCCGAACTTGCCCGCCGCGAGAGCCAATCCGGACTGGCCGAAAAATCCGCCCGCCCCCGCTGACCGCAGCCGCGATGCAGCCACGCTGCCGCCACCCCTTCATCTTGCCAAAAATACTCCGGGGGGAGTCCCGGCGCAGCCGGGACGGGGGGCAGCGCCCCCCGCTGCGGCGCGCCACCGGCGCGCAACCCCTCGGGTCCGGCGCGCGAGCGACATTGCCCAGTTGAACGCCGCGACGATCCGCGCTAACGGAAACAAAAGCGGGTGTGGCGGAATGGTAGACGCAGGGCACTCAAAATGCTCCGCCGCAAGGCGTGGGAGTTCGACTCTCCCCACCCGCACCAGAGCATCCGTCAATATGTCCACGTGTGCAAAGGCGCTACGCCACCCCGCGTGAACACGAAGGCGCCCGCCCACCCCCCACGGCATTTCGGTGCACTTCGCGGTCGCCCCCCGGCTTGCGCCGGGCGAGGGAGGCTGGATCAAGGGCGCATGAACGCCGAAACGACGCCACAAAGGCCCGCGTTCACGGCGGCTGGCCCAAGGCCGCACGCCCCGACACCCGACTTGGACCAGCTCCGCGGGCCGTCTTCAACTCGTCCCGTCCCCGCCGCCAAGCTTCGTGCGCAGCGCCGCCAGTTCGGCGAAGGGTCGCCGGCCCGTGTCTTCAAGCGGCGCCTGCCCGGGCGGCGCGCTCTCCAGCGCCCCGTCCGCGCCCAGTGCCACCCCGTCGGCGCGCGGGAAATGCGGCAGTGCCAGCATCAGGGACTCGGTGGCGATCGCCCCGATATCGATCGCCGCGCCCAACGGTTCGGCATCCTCGTCCTCGGGGGTTTCCACCTCCTCGCCCTCGGGCTCGGGCAGGTCGCGCAGAAAGCGCCGCTCCACGGTCTCGTCGATGCGCGTTGTCACCGGGTCGAGCGAGACCACACAGGCCTGCACGACGGTCGCACCCAGATCGGCCACCAGCTCCCAGTCCGTCCGACCCAGCGGGCGCAAGCGGCCCGCAAAGCGGAACTTGCGGAGTTTCTCCAGCCCCAGCATCTCGGCCAGGTCGGCGCGCAGGGCCGCCTCGGGCTCCAGCGCAAACTCATGGATCCGGCGCCGCGTCAGATCGCGGTGGCGGAATACCAGCGTCAGGTCATGGCGAAGGATGGGAGCGTCCGGGTCGGTCAAGGTTTCCTCCGGCTTTTGCCCCGCAGGGCACACCATGCCAGGGCGGTTCGCAATCTTGGGGCGGTTTGCATTCTTGAACACCGCGCACCGCTTATGTAAGCGTTGAGGTGGAGTTTCGCAAAGTCCGCCGATATCAGGGCCCGAAACCCGCACTGCAAACCGACCCGCGGCCTCCGCCGTGGCCCAACCCCGAAGCAAGAGGGCGCCATGACCAAGCCGATGCCGCTGAAACGGTCCGCCGCGATCCTGCCGGCCCTGGCTTTGATGCTGGCGGTTGCCTGCACCCCGGTGCAAAGGTTTCACGGCTACGCGCCCACCGACACGGAACTGGCCCAGATCGAGGTCGGGCGCGACACGCGCGAGAGCGTGGCCGAAAAGGTCGGTCGCCCCGTGACCGGCGGGCTGATGGAGGGCAGCGGCTGGTATTATGTCCAGAGCGACTGGGTCGAACAGGGCTGGCGCGCCCCGGTCGAGGTGGATCGGCAAGTGGTCGCCATCACCTTCGACGGCAACGACCGAGTGCAGAACATCGAGCGCTTCGGGATCGAGGACGGTCAGGTGGTAGCACTGTCGCGCCGCGTGACGGACACCGGCCCCACCGGCGGCACCTTGCTGCGGCGCCTGTTCGGCAATCTCGGTCGAATCCTTCCGGGATTGTAAACCCGCGCTTGCGGGTCGCCTCTGGCCTGAAGCGCTGCGGGAGTCACGTCCGGGTCGCGGCGGGGCTGCCACGCATCGCCTCCGAGCGGGGTGAAAGCCGAAACGGGACCCCTCCAGCGCCGAAGGCGACCCCTCCGATTCTTCAGTCGCCTTGTTCTGTTCGGCGATTCTTCTTCATGGTGTTGTCACGCTCGGCGCGCGCAACACGCCCGGATCTCCTGATACCCGAACCCCGACGTGTCTAGTCCGGCCACCTGCCCGCGCGTCCCGCGCGGATAGCCCCCTCGGTACGTGCAGGGTGAGTGGGTGGGCGCGGCCCGAGGGCGCTTTCCGCCCCGGTTCCGAAAACCGCGCTCAAACCAGCGGGCCAGCCACCAGCAGGCCAGCGCCCCGGAATCACTCGGCCGGCTTGCCCCGCTCCACTGCCTCCAGTGCGGCGATCCGCGCCTCGAGCGCGGCGTTTTCCTCGCGTGCCTTCTGGGCCATGGCGCGCACCGCGTCGAATTCCTCGCGGGTGACGAAATCGCGGTCGGCGAGCCAGCGGTCCAGCAGGCTCTTGAACGCGGTCTCGGCCTCGGTTCGCGCGCCCTGCGCAACGCCCATCGCGTTGCTCATCAATTGCGCCATGTCGTCCAGGAGCTTGTTGCGCGTCTGCATGCGTCGCCTCCGGTTGCGGTCCTGCCCTTATATGTGACCCCGCTGCGGGGAACTCAAGGTTGACTTCCGCGGGCGCGGGGCGTCACACAGTCGCGCAACGCCAAGGACCCACCCGCATGATCGCCACCCTGCCCGCCTTCATCCCCTTCCCCGATATCGCGCCCGAGCTTTTTGCCATCGAGATCGGCAATTTCCGCTTTGCGCTGCGCTGGTATGCGCTGGCCTATATCGCGGGTTTCCTGCTGGGCTGGTGGCTGATCGCGGCGGCGCTGCGCCGCCCGGCGCTCTGGCTCCGGAACACGCCGCCGATGGCGCCAGGGTCGGTCGAATCGCTCCTGACCTGGGTGATCGTCGGCACCATCATCGGCGGGCGGCTGGGCTTCGTGCTGTTCTACCAGCCCGCCTATTACCTGGCCTACCCGGCCGAGATCCTGCGCGTCTGGGAGGGCGGCATGGCCTTTCACGGCGGGCTGGCGGGGGTGATCGTCGCCGGGCTGATCTGGGCCCGGCGCAATGGCGTGCCCGCGCTGCAACTGGGTGACGCCATGGCCATGGTCGCGCCCATCGGCATCGGGCTGGGGCGGCTGTCGAATTTCATCAACGCCGAGCTTTGGGGGCGACCGACCGAGATGCCCTGGGGCGTGGTCTTCCCCGGCGCTGCGGCGCAAAGCTGCCCCTGGGACTGGCCCCACGCGGTCTGCGCGCGCCATCCCACCCAGCTCTACGAGGCCGGGCTGGAGGGGCTGATCCTTGGCGCGGTGTTGCTGTGGCTCGCGTGGCGGCGCGGCGCGCTGCGCCGTCCGGGGCTGCTTACGGGCGTGTTCGTCGGCGGCTACGGGCTGGCGCGTTTCATCGTCGAGATCTGGCGCGAGGCGGACGCACAGTTCATCACGCCCGAAAACCCCATGGGCCATGTGCTCTCGCTCGGGCCGCTGGGGGTCACCATGGGCCAGCTTCTGTCCCTGCCGATGATCGCCGCGGGGCTGTGGCTCATCTGGCGCGCGCGCGCCGCGCCCCCCGCACCGGCCTGACGGCGCCCGCGTGACGGCCCTCGCCGATATCCTGCGCCGCCGGGTCGCCGCCACCGGGCCGATCACGGTCGCGGACTACATGCGCGAATGCCTGCTGAACCCCGAACACGGTTATTACACCACCCGCGACCCACTGGGCGCGGCGGGCGATTTCACCACCGCGCCCGAGATCAGCCAGATGTTCGGCGAACTGGTGGGGCTGGCTCTGGCGCAGGCCTGGCTGGACCAGGGCGGGCCCACGCCCCTTGTGCTGGCCGAACCGGGGCCGGGGCGCGGCACGCTGATCGCCGACATCCTCCGTGCCACCCGCGCCGTGCCGGGGTTCCGAGACGCAGCACAGGTGCATCTGATCGAAGCCTCGCCCGTCCTCCGCGCCGCGCAGGCCGAGGCGCTGGCGGGCCACGACGTGACCTGGCACGCGCGCCTGTCGGACCTGCCGCAGGCGCCGCTGTTCCTGATCGCCAACGAATTCTTCGACGCCCTGCCTATCCGCCAGTTCATCCGGCGCGGGGGCGGTTGGGCCGAGCGCATGGTCGGGCTGGTGGACGGCGCGCTGGCCTTCGGCCTCTCGGACCCTGCGCCTCTGGCAGCGCTGGCGCACCGGCTGGAGGACACGACCGAAGGTGACATGGTCGAAACCTGCCCCGAGGCCCCGCCCCTGATGACCGAGATCGCCACCCGGATCGCCCGCCACGGCGGCGCGGCGCTGATCATCGATTATGGCGACTGGCGGTCGCGCGGAGACACGTTGCAGGCGCTGCGCGGGCACGCCTTCGATCCGCCCCTGGCGCACCCGGGCGCGGCGGACCTGACCGCGCATGTGGATTTCGAGCCCCTGGCCAAGGCCACCCGCGCTGCAGGCACCGCGGTTGCCCCCCTGACGCCGCTGGGGGTGTTTCTGGAGCGGCTGGGGATCACCCCGCGCGCGCAGGCACTGGCCCGGCGGCTGACCGGGGCGGCGCACACATCCCATATCGCCGCGCATCGGCGCTTGACCCATCCGCAGGAAATGGGAAACCTGTTCAAGGTGCTGGCGGTGCATCCGCCCGGCACCCCGCCACCGCCGGGAATCGCGCCCGCCACCGGAGCCGCCCCATGACGCTGGAAATACTGACCTCGGACGCGCTGGCGCCCTTGCGGCACGGGTTCTTCACCCGGCGCGGCGGGGCGTCCTCGGGCGTCTATGCAGGGCTGAACTGTGGCGGTGGGTCGGGGGACCAGTCCGACAGCGTGCGGCTGAACCGGGCGCGGGTGGCGGCGGCGCTGGGGGTGGCGCCCGACTGGCTGGTGACCGCGCATCAGGTCCATTCGGCCCGCGTCGTCCACGTAAACGGCCCCTGGGACGATCCCGCCAACCGGCCCCGCGCCGACGGGCTGGTGACCGGCACGCCGGGGCTGGCGCTGGGTGTGCTGACCGCCGACTGCCAGCCGGTGCTGCTGGCCGATGCCGCCGCCGGGGTGATCGGGGCAGCACATGCGGGCTGGCGCGGCGCGCTGGACGGCGTGCTGGAGGCGACGGTCGAGGCAATGATCGACCTCGGCGCTCGGCGCGGGCACATCCGCGCCGTGATCGGCCCCTGCATCAGCCAGCGCGCCTATGAGGTCGGCCCCGAACTGCTGGATGCCTTCCTCGCCAATGGACCCGAGAACGCGCGCTTCTTCATCAATGGCGCAGGGGACCGCTATCACCTGGACCTGCCCGGCTTCGGCCTGCACCGTCTGCGCATGGCCGGGATCAGCCACGCCGAATGGACCCGGCACTGCACCTATTCGGACCCCAGAGGCTTTTTTTCCTACCGCCGTTCGGTGCACGCGGGCGAAGCCGATTACGGCCGCCTCATGTCCGCGATCCGGCTGTAGGGCGCTTCCTCGCGTCCCCGCCGGACCAGGCAGCACCATGGCCGATCCGGAAGCGCGACCGCGCGCGCGCCAGCGCGCGCCCGGCCCAACGGGATAAGGCCCGCAAGGGCCGAAGACGGGCGGGAGTACCCCTTTTCAGTATACCAGCGGCAGCGTCCGGGGTGCGCAACGGACAGGCCGAGGCCTGTGGAAACGGTGCTGATCTGGGTATTTCTGGCAAGATGAAGCCTGGACCGCAGGCTCCGGACGCGGCGCGGCGCGGTGGGTCAGCCGGGCGCGGCGGGGGGCGCAAGGCGGCACGCGAGGATGCAATAGGCTTCCAGCCCCACCTCCTCGGCACGGGCCGTGGGGGGGATCCCGGCGGCTTCCAGATGCGCCTCGATCCCCGGGGCCAGCCCCTTTAGCGCCGCGCGCAGCATCTTGCGGCGCTGGTTGAAGGCGGCAGCGACCACGCGCTCCAGCACCCGCGCATCCGCCGGGAAGCGCGGGGCAGGGAGCGCGGTGATCTGCACCACCGCCGAGCGCACCTTGGGCGGCGGGGTAAACGCCTCGGGCGGCAGGGTCAGCACCACCCGCGCTTCGGCCCGCCATTGCACCATCAGCGCCAGCCGCCCGTAGGCTTTGGAGCCGGGACGCGCCACGATCCGCTCCGCCACCTCCTGCTGGAACATCAGCGTCAGGCTCTCCCAGAAAGGCGGCCAGGCGCGCGGGGTCATCCAGCGGATCAGCAACTCGGTGCCCACGTTGTAGGGCAGGTTCGCCACCACCTTCACCGGCGGGGTCAGATGCGCCATCGGGTCGAGCGCGAGCGCGTCGCCCTCGACCACCGTCAGCCGCCCCGGATAGGCGGCGGCGATCTGGTCCAGTGCGGGCCGGCAGCGCGGGTCCTTTTCCACCGCCAGAACATGGCGCGCGCCCTCGGCCAGCAGCCCGCGGGTCAGCCCGCCGGGGCCGGGGCCGACCTCGAACACATCGGCGCCGTGCAGGTCGCCCGCCGCCCGCGCGATCCGCGCCGTCAGGTTCAGGTCCAGCAGGAAATTCTGGCCAAAGCTCTTCTTCGCGCGCAGGTCATGGGTGCGGATCACCTCGCGCAGCGGCGGCAGGCTGTCGATCATTCCAAGCGCGCCCGCAATACCGCCCGCGGCGCCGCCCGGCGCGCCGCCATGTCCCGCGCCATTTCCAGCGCCGCGACCAACGAGGCCGGGTCCGCAACCCCCTGCCCGGCGATGTCATAGGCGGTGCCGTGATCGGGCGAGGTGCGCACGAAGGGCAGGCCGAGGGTCACGTTCACCCCGCCCGCGAAATCCACCGTCTTGATCGGGATCAGCGCCTGATCATGATACATGCAGATGGCGGCGTCATAGCCCGCGCGCGCCTGCGCGTGGAACATGGTGTCGGCGGGCAGCGGTCCGCGCAGGTCCAGCCCTTCGGCCCGCAGGCGCGCCAGCACCGGGGCGATGATGCGCTCCTCCTCATCCCCCATGGCGCCCGCCTCGCCCGCGTGGGGGTTCAGACCGGCGACGGCAATGCGCGGGCGCGTGATCCCGAAGTCGGCGATCAGCGCGGCATGGGTGATGCGCAGGGTGGCCTCCAGCCCCTCGGGCGTCAGCGCGTCGGGCACGCCGCGCAGGGGTATGTGGATCGTCACCGGCACCACCCGCAGTTCCGGGCAGGCGAGCATCATCACCACGCGGTCCACCCCCGCAAGATGCGCCAGATACTCGGTGTGGCCGGGAAAGCCGAACGCCGCGCCACCGATCAGCGCGGCCTTGTTGATGGGACACGTCACCACGCCCGAGGCCGCACCCCCCTGCACCAGCCCGACCGCGCGTTCGATCACCTCGACGACGGCAGCCGCGTTTGCCCGGTCAGGGCTGCCGGGGGTTGCCGGAGCCGGGAACGGATGGGCGAGCACCGGCAGGGCAGCGCCCGGAACGTCCACCGCCGCTGCAGGGCTCTCCACCGCTTCCCAGACCGCGCAGGGCGGCAGATGCGCCGGATCACCGATCCAGACGAAGGGCAGCGCGCTACCCGCGCGCGCGCGCGCCGCCACGGCGATCTCGGGGCCGATGCCCGCCGGGTCACCGCAGGTCATGATCGGCGGCGGGGTCATCGCCCCGCCCCGGACCCGTGCCCAGCCCCGCGCCGGGATCCGCGCCCGGACCCGGGTCCGGGCTCAGACCACGAAGCAGCCGGACGCAGCCGCATCAATCGAGGATCCGCATGAGTTCGGGCACGATGACCTCCATCTCACCCTCGACCATGGCCATCATCGCGGGCATCTGCGACTCAATGATCTGCGGCATCTTCTGCATCACCTTGCGGCCTTCGTCGGTTTCGTAGAAATCCTTGATGGCCTTGATCTCCTCAAGTGTCAGCATGTCCGCCATGATCTCATCCTGCGAGAGCATGATCCGGGTAAAGGGTTCGCGCATCCGGTCAAGATAAAGCGCCTCGATCTCGGCCTCCTGTTCCGGGGTCACGGTCTGGCCCTGGGCGCGGATCTGCTGCAGCAGCGGGCGATACATGCCGCGCACCCATTCTTCGATGTCCATGTCCGCGACCGAGGCCTCGACATAGGCCCGGGCCAGTTCCAGCCGTTCGGCGCGGTCATCGGCGGCGGCGGGTGCGGGCGACAGCAACAGCCCCAGCGCGATCAGCGGCGCGGCGGCGAGGGGGAGCAGGCGTCTGGTAAAAAACCGCTTCATGGAAACCTCCTGTCGGAATGATGGCGCAGGATGCGCGTTTGATATTCAGATCCACCCGGAAACAGCCGTCCGCGCCCCATGGACCGGGCGGCGAAGCGCCCACGAGCCGCGCCCACCCGCCCTGCGCACCCAACCATTGTTGCCTTCGGAGCGCTGCCCGGTGCCAAGGCCCCGCGCGGGCAGATGGCCTGCGACATCGCAGTCTAGCTGCGGTCTGCGCGGGCGGGAAGCGCGAATTCGGCAGCGGGCGCACTCCGACGCGAAGAACGGCCGGGTCAGCCCCGCCCCTTCCAGATCCAGCCGCCGCCGAAGACCCTGGTGCCTTCATGCGCGTAGAACACGCAGGCCTGGCCGGGGCTCACGCCTTCCTCGGGCGCAAGCAGGTCGACCTCGGCCTCGGTTTCGCTCAGGGGGCGGATCACGGCGTCGGTCGGCGGGCGGGTGGAGCGCAGCTTCACCGACAGGTGCCATTCTGGGCGCGATGTGAACGCTTCGTCGCCGAGCCAGTTGACCTCGCGCACCGGGACCGTGCGCGTGGCGAGAGCCGCTTTCGGCCCCACCACCACGCGCCGCGTTTCCGAGTCCAGACGCACCACATAGAGCGGTGCGGACAACCCGCCGATCCCCAGTCCCCGGCGCTGGCCGATGGTATAGTGGATAACCCCGCGATGCCGGCCCAGCACGCGCCCGTCCAAGTCAACGATCTCGCCTGGATCCGCCGCGCCGGGGCGCAGTTTCTCGATGACCCTGGCGTAGTTGCCATCGGGCACGAAGCAGATGTCCTGGCTATCGGGCTTGTCGGCCACCATCAGCCCGTGTTTCGCGGCCAGGGCGCGGGTTTCGGCCTTGGTTTCCAGCCCGCCCAGCGGGAAGCGCAGATAGGCCAGTTGCTCGGGCGTGGTGGAGAACAGGAAATAGCTCTGATCGCGCACCGGGTCGGCGGCGCGGTGCAGTTCCGGCCCCGCAGCGCCGTCGAAGCGGCGGATGTAATGCCCGGTGGCCATGCAATCCGCATCCAGTTCGCGGGCGGTTTCCAGCAGGTCACGGAACTTCACCCGCTCGTTGCAGCGGATACACGGCACGGGCGTGGCGCCCGCCAGATAGGCGTCGGCGAATTCGTCGATCACCGACTCGCGGAAGGTGTTTTCATAGTCCAGCACGTAATGCGGAAAGCCCATCGCCTCGGCCACGCGGCGGGCGTCATGGATGTCCCGGCCCGCACAGCAGGCGCCCTTTTTCGCCAGCGCCGCACCGTGATCATAAAGCTGCAATGTGATGCCGACTACATCGTAGCCCTCAGCGGCCAGTTCAGCGGCCACGACGGAACTGTCCACGCCGCCGGACATGGCAACGATCACCCGCGTTTCGGCGGGGGGTTTCGGAAAGCCAAGGGAATTGAGGGCGCTGTCGCGGGGCATTGAAAGGTCCGGGCGGGTTGATGGCCCGATCCGGGCCGTGGTGGGTGGCCCGTTCCGGGCCGTGGCTGCGATTGCTTGGTCCTGGTGATCTGCGTCCTGGCGACGCGTGCGACCAGCACTCATTGGCGCGAAATATAGGAAAATGCCGGATACTATCAACCCGCCAACATGCGCCGTCTCAACCCTGCATTAAGCCTGCGCGCACAGTCTTTCAGCGTGTGAACAGTGTGTGGGTCGGGAGGCTGGGGATGTATCTCAAGCGTGTGAAAGGACCGCGCGCGGTCACTCTGCCAGATGGGAGCGTGCTCAGTCTCGCCGATCTGCCGCCGCCCGAGACCCGGCGCTGGGTGGCCAGCCGCAAGGCCGTGGTGGTGCGCGCCGTGGCGGCCGGGCTGATCGACCGCGAAGCGGCGCTGGCGCGTTATGCGCTGTCGGACGAGGAATTCGACACCTGGTGCCGCGCCGTCAGCACGCATGGGATCGAAGCGCTCAAGGTGACCGCGCTGCAGAAATACCGTCAACCTTGAGTTGAGTTAGCAAAGTTCGTATCACGGTAACCGGGAGTTAACCTTTCCGCGCAATTCTGCCCTTCGACAGTAACTTGATCCGGAGCGATGCCATGCGAATCCTGCTTGTCGAGGACGATCCGACCACGGCGCGCAGCATCGAATTGATGCTGACACATGCGAATTTCAACGTCTATTGCACCGACATGGGCGAGGAAGCGGTCGAACTGGGCAAGCTCTATGATTACGACCTGATCCTTCTGGACCTGAACCTGCCGGACATGGCCGGGCTGGACGTGCTGCGTCAGATCCGGCTGGCGCGGGTGGATACCCCGATCCTGATCCTGACCGGCGAGGATGATACGGCCCTCAAGCTGCGCGGCTTCGGCAGCGGCGCCGATGATTACCTGACCAAGCCATTCCACCGCGAGGAACTGGTGGCGCGCATTCACGCGATCATCCGCCGCAGCCAGGGCCACGCGCAGTCCATCATCAGCACCGGGCGCATCGCCGTGAACCTGGATGCCAAGACGGTCGAGGTGGATGGTCAGGCCGTGCACCTGACCGGCAAGGAATACCAGATGCTGGAACTCCTGAGCCTGCGCAAGGGCACCACGCTGACCAAGGAGATGTTCCTCAACCACCTTTACGGCGGCATGGACGAGCCGGAACTCAAGATCATCGACGTCTTCATCTGCAAGCTGCGCAAGAAACTGTCCGAGGCCACGGGTGGCGACAATCACATCGAGACCGTGTGGGGCCGCGGCTATGTCCTGCGCGACCCGCAACCGGACGCCGACGGCGCGCCCCGCGCCGCGCTCCGGGCATGAGCGGTGCTTAGCGCGGGGCGTGCAGGTTTGCCAGAGGTGTGAGCGGCGCGCATTGCAAGTGAGCGGCGCAGGTCTGGTAAGCGCGGATCGGGTGCGGCCTGTTGGTCGTCCGCTCGGCACCGGGAGCACAAGCACGTCGGTTTGCGACCAGAGCGCCGGAACCTCTGCCGGGGTGCTGCGTGGTGTCCGCTTCGCCAAGCCAATTCGCCCAGCCACGGCAAACAGCCGATGCGGCACGCCTGGAGCCCGATCCGCCCATCCACGGACAAGATCCGGTGTCGCACACTCAGTGTCCGGAGCGCGCAACCATCGACAAGACAGGGTGACAGGCACTTCGGGTCTGAGGTGCGCCGAATCTGCGCCTGAGGCACGCGGCAAAGGAATACAACCATTGCCGCACGCCCAGCGCCTCAGACGCGCAGCCATGGACAAGTTCAGTGCTACACGCTTGGTTTCCAAAGCGCGCGGCCACCGAAAACAGCCGGTGTTGCAGGATCAGGTGTCTGAGGCGCGGCCAAACAAGACACCCGGAGCCGCAGGTTCAGGTGTCGAACAGGCCGCCCTGCGCGCCGGTTCCCGGCGCCTCGGATCGCGCCTCGGGCCGGGGAACGGGCAGGCCGAGATGCGCCCAGGCCTTGGCCGCCAGCATCCGCCCGCGCGGGGTCCGGGCGATCAGCCCCTGTTGCAGCAGGAAGGGCTCGATCACCTCCTCGATCGCATCGCGGCTTTCCGACAGCGCGGCGGCGATGGTCTCCACCCCAACCGGGCCGCCGCCGTAGTTTTCGGCCAGCAGCGACAGATACCGCCGATCGGCACCATCAAGGCCCAGGTGATCCACGCCAAGCCGGGTCAGCGCATCATCGGCGAGCGTGCGGGTCAGCGTGCCATCGCCCTCGACCAGCGCGAAATCCACCACCCGGCGCAACAGCCGACCGGCGATGCGCGGCGTACCGCGTGCGCGCCGCGCGATCTCGGCCACGCCATCGTCCGCGGCCGCCACGCCCATAAGCCGCGCGCCGCGCCCGACGATCTGGCACAGTTCACCTTCGGTATAGAACTGCAGCCGCGTGGGGATGCCGAAACGGTCGCGCAGGGGGGTCGTCAGCAGACCCAGCCGCGTGGTGGCGCCGACCAACGTGAAGGGCTGCAATTCGATCCGCACGGTGCGCGCCGCCGGCCCCTCGCCGATGACCAGATCAAGCTGGAAATCCTCGAGCGCGGGATACAGCACCTCCTCCACCGCCGGGTTCAGGCGGTGGATTTCGTCGATGAACAGCACATCGCGCGCTTCCAGATTGGTCAGGATCGCCGCCAGATCGCCCGCCTTGGCCAACACCGGTCCCGAGGTCATCCGGAACCCCACCCCCAGTTCGCGCGCCATGATCTGCGCCAGCGTGGTCTTGCCCAGACCCGGCGGGCCGTAGAAGAGCGTATGGTCCATCGCCTCGCCGCGCATCCGCGCGGACTGGATGAAGACGCGCAGGTTGGCGCGCGCCTCGGCCTGGCCGATGAAGTCCTCCAGCACCTGCGGACGCAGCGCCTTGTCGGGGGCGTCATCGGGCAGCGGCTCGGGGCGCAGGGCGGGGTCAGGGGGCTGCATGGCGGGCATCCTTACGAGCAGCCACCGGGCCGGTCAATCACGGGGCGCACCGCCCTACTCCTTCGGCGCCAGCAGCCGCAGGGCGGCGCGGATCAGGGCGGGGGTGTCGGCCTCGGGGGTGGCGGCCTGCGCCTCGGCCACGGCGCGGGCGGCCTCCGCAGGGACGTAGCCGAGGTTGGCGAGCGCCGACATCGCCTCGGGGACGGCCGCCGAGGGTGCGGGCGCGGCGGCAGGCTCCA
>SKMI01000183.1 GCA_007121115.1 Paracoccaceae bacterium
GGCCGCGCCCTGTCCGGAGCGTGGCAGTGCCGGACAGGGCGCACTGGGCCGCCATCGCTTGCGGGGTCTTCAATGCCGCGACCACAGGCAGCGGCCAGCGCGGGGCGTCGATGGCGGCATCGTCCGGCGCAAACATCCGGCGCACACACCCGGCGCGCGGCACCCGGTCCGGCGGGCGATGATACGCAATCGCAAACGGGGCGCCGCGCTGGCGCCCCGTCCGATCCTTGCATCCGCTCTGCGTCCCGGCGGTGTCAGCCTCCGGTGTTCTGGCTGCGGCGGGCCTTGATCTTCTTCCAGATCAGGGTGATCAGCGGCAGCAGGAACAGGGTCACGGCAACCAGCGCGATGGGCCCCGAAACCGGACGCTGGAAGAAGATCAGCATCGAGCCGTCGGACATGATCAGCGACTGGCGCAGCGCCTGTTCGGTCGGAGCGCCAAGCACCAGCGCCACCACCAGCGGTGCCATGGGATAATCCAGGCGGCGGATGACGAAGCCGATGATGCCGAAAATGAACACCAACCAGACGTCCAGCATCGAGTTCTGGATCGCATAGGCACCCACGAAGCACAGCACCACGATGATCGGCGTGATGATCGCATAGGGCGTGCGCAGCATCAGCGCCAGCAGCGGCGTTGCCGCCAGGCAGATGATCACCGCCGCCACGTTCGACACATAGAGGCTGGCCACGAAGGACCACACGAACTCGGGCTGGTCCACGAACAGCCGCGGCCCCGGAATGAACCCCCACATGAAGATCCCGGCCATCAGGATCGCCGCGGTGGGCGAGCCGGGGATGCCGAGGACCAGCATCGGCAGGATCGACCCCGTTCCGGCGGCGTTGTTCGCTGCCTCGGGCGCCAGCACGCCCTCGGGCGCGCCCTTGCCGAATTTCTCGGGCGTCTTCGAGGTCCGCATGGCGACCCCGTAGGCCATGAACGAGGCCGGGGTGGCGCCCGCGCCCGGCAGGATGCCGGTGACGAAGCCTAGAACCGAAGAGAACAACGCCAGCCACCATTTCTGCGCCACCAGCTTGAAGGAATCGGTGATGTCCTTCATGCCCAGCTTGGCGGCCTTGGTCATGTCCTCGATCTGCACCTTGTAGCGCTCGGCAGCGTTGTTGAGCACCTCGCCCAGCCCGAAGAGCCCGATGGTGATCGGCACGAAGTGGAAGCCCTGCAGCAGTTGCGTCTGCCCGAAGGTCAGCCGCGGCCGCCCGGTCACCAGATCCAGCCCCACCGTCGCCAGCAGGAACCCTATCGCGATCATGATGAGCGTCTTGCCCACCGCCCCGCCCAGGCCCACGAAGGTGCCGAAGGCGATCATGAGAACCGCGAACATCTCGGGCGGGCCGAAGCGCAGGGCGGCCAGCGCGAAGGGCAGCGCGAAGAAGGTGAACAGCACCGCCCCGATCATGGCACCCACAAAGGACACCGAGAAGGCGATGGACATGGCCAGTTGCGCCTTGCCCTGCTTGGCCAGCGGCCGGCCGTCAAACATGACGGCCACCGACCATGGATTGCCGGGAACCGCAAACAGGATCGAGGTAATCACGCCCCCGTACATCGACCCCCAATAGATCCCGGCGAGCATCACCAGCGCCGAGATCGGCTCCAGGAACACCGTCACCGGCAGCAGGATCGCCACCCCGGTGGTCCCCCCCACCCCGGGGAGCACCCCCACCAGAAGGCCAAGGATCACGCCCAGCATCATGAACCCGATCCGCGTCGGATCCATGATCGTGTTCATGCCGAGCATCAGAAGTTCGAAAGATTCCATGGTTCGCCCCCGAAGCCGTTTGTATGTGGTGTGCCACAGCCGCACGCAGCATTGCGCTTCATTCAGGCTGTTGCACGGTCCCGCATGTCATCTCGCAGTGCCGCCAGCGGGCGCGCTCCTGCATTTGCCTGTGCGCGCCCTACCCGCAAGCGCGCCGCCGTGCCCACTGGCATCTGCACCTTCAACCGCTCAGATTGGCAATTGCCCGCTGCGGTAGAACATGCTCATGGGCATGGGGATGTTGAAGCCGCGCGTCAGCACCGCCCAGAGCACCAGCGGCAGCGCGATCGCGCCGACAATCCCCCAGTACCATTTGATCCGCCCGTACCAGATCATGAAGAAGCCGATATAAAGCCCCGCAGTGATGTAAATGCCGGCGTAGCGCAGGATGAACACCGCTGCCAGCACCGGCGTGCCGACCTTGATCAGATCGACGATCTCCTGGCTGGCCTCGAAGAAAGGGCGCCGGTCCGGATTGCGCCGTGCCAGATAAATGGTCACCAGCGCGCCGGTCATCATTAGCACCGTCATCACGAAGGGAAAGAACCCCGGCTCCGGCCCGTTCCAGCCCCAGCCGGGTCCGAGCTTGATCGCCTCGTTCAGCAGCACCGCGCCCCCCAGCAGGAACAGGATGCAGACCGCGTATTCCATTGTCACGATCTTGATGCGCAGCAGAAAGGACGTCATTTTGCTTCCCTCGCGTTCGGATGCCGGGTCGGGCTGGTGCGTCGCGTAAGCACCTTGCGTCTGGGTGACAGTTCACCGATCGCACCTGTGCATTGCGATGCAGTTGCTGTGTCAAATGGCGGCGAACGGGCGGACTGTGGCTTCGTCACTGTTCAGTGTTAAGACGCCGCCCCAATCCATCCATCAGGCCGCCAAGGCTCCCGGGGGCGCACACGCCCCCGGGAAGTTCAGGTCTCAGCGCTCACGCAGGTCCGGGCGCAGTTCCCATCCAAAGATGTCCTGCATGGCGGCGACATGGTTGTTCTCGAAAGTCACCAGCCACTCGCCGTATTCCTCGGCGCCCATGAACACCGGGCTCATGGCGTTGTTGACCATGAACTCCTGCCAGTCATCGGTTTCGAAGATGGTGCGGAACAGGTTCTCGTACCAGGCCACCGCCTCGTCCGGGATCCCCGGCGCGCCCATCACGCCGCGCATCTGGTGCAGACCGCCCACAAGATCGAGGATCTCGGCATAGCTTACGCCGTCCATCACCTCCGAATCGGTGCCGATCTCCAGTTCCCAATGCGTGGGCACGTCCGGGAAGGCCGGATCACGCTCGGGCACGAATTGCACGATCGGGATCAGACGCTCCGGATAGTGCGGCAGCGCCTCGGCGGGCTGGTTCACGTTGAAGTCGATGTGACCGCCCGCCACCTGCGAGGCCACCTCGCCGCCGCCGCCCGCGGGCACATAACGGAACTCCTGGCAGTCCGTCGCCTGCTGCAGCAGGTTGATCTGGACCTCGTCCTCGGACCGCGAGCCCGTTCCCACCGAGGTCAGACGCTCGTTCTGGCAGCGCTCCAGAAACTCTTCCCAGCTGCCAATGTTGTCGGGGTTGGTGACGAGCCAGAACGGGTCCATCAGCATCTTCGCCAGCGGCGTCAGATCCTCGGACGGGTACATTACCGGGATCGGCTGCTGCAGCGCCGTGGTCACGAGGCTGTTCAGCGTCGGCGTGATGAAATGCGGATCGCCCGCCTGCCCGGCCATGTAGGCCATTGACACCGCCCCCGCGCCGCCGGGCATGTTCACCGGGGTGATCGGCACGGGCGACAGCCCGTACTTCTCGATGATCCCGATCCACAGCCGCGCGTAGGTGTCCGACCCACCACCCGGCGAGGTCTGGATCACGAATTCGATCGGCCGTGTCGGCTCCCAGTCCGCCATGACCGCAGTCGGTGCTACCAGCGCCGCCGCCGCCGCAGCGGCCACCGCGCCCGTCTTGAAGCTCTTCGTCGTGCTCATCTCTTTCCTCCCTTGAGATGTGAAACGTGGCCTCTCACACGGCTGCGCGCCGAGTTGCGATCCACGCCTCCTTACGTGCCGCCATGCGGCCTGCACACCCGTCAACGCCTTCGTCTGCACGCGGTGCACAAGGAAGCAGCCCCTGCAGGGCAACCCCCACATTCGCCGGTCGCGTCACGCCCGGCCCTCCCCGCAGCGCTGCACCTTTCCTCCCGCAGCGCCACTGGTGTCTGGTATAATGTATTGTTCAAGCCCACCACGCAACCTTCTTGTTCCATCCCCGCATCTGTCGAGACTTTAGTGCGACATCAGAATCGGCAGGCGCGCGCCTTCCAGAATGTCCTGCGTCACACCGCCCAGGATGTCCTCGCGGAACTTGCTGTGCTCGTAGGCGCCCATCACCATCAGGTCCGCGCCGAGCTCCGTGCAGCCATCCATCAGCGTGCCCGAGATGCCGCGCGACCCAGCTTGCCGCACCAACGCCTTCGCCTTCATGCCATGACGTTTCAGCAGCCCCACCATGTCGTCGCCAGGCCCGGTTTCGGGCGCCGAACCGACGCTGAGCACCGTCACCTCGGCCCCGGCCGACATCAGCGGCAACGCGTCGCCAAGCGCCCGCGAAGCCGCCCGCTTCCCGTCCCATGCCAGCACAACACGCTCGCCAAGGGCGCGCGCGGTGTAGTCATGCGGGACAAGAATCACCGGCCGGCCCGACCGCAGCGCCACGACGTCTGGACGCGCCGCCATATGCTCGCGCCCCACGGCGGCGGCGCGGCTGCCCATGACCACCAGGTCATAGGATTGCGCACAGCGCGACAGGCTGAACTCGGAACTGTCCTCCAGATCGATGAAGCTGGTCTCGACCGATTCGCCGCTGACCCGCTCCGCAAACCCGTCGCGGGTCTCCTCGGCCGCCGCCGCAGCGCGGCGGGTGAGCATTTCCAGCACATCCTTGGGCATGAGCGTCTGGAACCGGCTTTCCACCGGCGAGGGGCCGCGCCAGACCACCCCGGTCAGATGGGCCTTGTGAGCCCGGGCCAGAAACAGGGCCAGCCCAAGCCCGCTCGACCCTTCTGCATCGCCCGAATATGCGGCAAGAATGCTGCTGATCGCCATGCGTCCTCTCCTCCTTCTGCCCTGCCGTGCCTTCGCACAGAGAGCGCCTCCCTCTTGGCGCGTGGCCCGGTCCTTCGGGCATCCGCAAGTTTCAGGCGACAGAATATTGCGAAAGATTCTCCCTTTGCGCAGGATAGTTATCGCCCGTGCGGCTCATGACAAGATTCTTTTTCAACCGCACGCAGTTCAAGGCGCACCCGCCCCCCCCGGCCCGGATGCGCAGGTTCAGAACAACCCTTCGACCAGGCCTTCGTCGTTGATGCGGATGACCTCGGCGGCGGGGTGTCTGGGGAGGCCGGGCATGGTCATGATCTCGCCGCAGATGACCACGATGAAGCCGGCCC
>SKMI01000340.1 GCA_007121115.1 Paracoccaceae bacterium
CCAGCCCCCAGCCCGCGCCGAACAGCACCGATCCCAGCACCAGGTTATGGCCCAGCCGCGGGTCGGGCTTCGACGGGAAGGTCCCGCCCAGCGCGGGCGCGGCGCGGCGCGTGGCGATCTGCCAGGCCACCAGCATCGGCAGGATCGCCCCGCCCAGCACGAAAGCCAGCGTGGGGTCCCAGGCGCCGAAGACATCCAGCCAGCCCTGCACCTTGGTGGTGTCGGTCATCCCCGAGACCAGCAGCCCGGCCCCGAACAGGCCGCCCGAAGCGGCGGCAAGAATCACACGTTGCATCAGATCACCCCCAGAACATGCCGGAACAGGACGACGGTCAGTCCGCCTGCCAGCAGATAGAACACCGTCGCCACGATCCCGCGCAGCGAGAACCGCGAAATCCCACACACCCCGTGCCCCGAGGTGCAGCCATTGGCCAGCCGCGTGCCGATGCCGACCAGCAGGCCCCCGGCGATGATCACCGCAAGGTTCGTGGTGATGTTGGTGCTGACCTCCACGCTATAGAGCGGCAGCATCAGCGCCGGGACCACCACCAGCCCGGCCAGGAACGCGGCGCGTTCGGCCCAGTCGCGCAGGCCCGAGCGGTCCACCAGCCCGCCGATGATCCCGCTGGCGCCCATGATCCGGCCGTTGAACAGCAGGAACAGCGCCGCCGCACTGCCGATCATCAGGCCGCCGATCAGGCCCCATATCCAGTCCATTGGTATCATTTGGAAAACTCCATTCCAGCAGGGGGGCGTCATACCCGCCTGCCCATGTTGCATCGTCTGATCCGGGATCAGAGCTTGTTGACCGGCACCTTCAGATACACGGTGCCGTTGTCCTCGGCGGGCGGCATCTGGCCCGCGCGCATGTTCACCTGCAGCGACGGCACGATCAGCTTGGGCATGTCGAGCTTGGCGTCACGCTCGGTGCGCATGCGGACGAAATCCTCGCGCGTCTTGCCGTGGCCCACATGGACGTTCTGCACCTTCTGCTCGCCCACGGTGGTCTCCCAGGCGTATTCCGCGCGCCCTTCGGCCTTGTAGTCATGGCCGACGAAGATGCGGGTCTCGTCCGGCAGGGCGAGGATCTTCTGCACCGACTCCCACATGGTATCGGCCGAACCGCCAGGGAAATCACACCGCGCGGTGCCGAAATCGGGCATGAACAGAGTATCGCCCACGAAGGCCGCATCGCCGATGACATATGTCAGGCAGGCGGGCGTGTGGCCGGGCGTGTGCAGCACATCGACGCGCAACTGCCCGATATGGATCGAATCGCCTTCCTCGAACAACTGGTCGAACTGGCTGCCGTCGCGCTCGAACTCGGTCCCGGCGTTGAAGACCTTGCCAAAGGTATCCTGCACCACGGTGATCTTGCGCCCGATGCCGATCTTGCCGCCGACCTGCTCCTGCAGATAGGGCGCGGCGCTCAGGTGGTCGGCGTGGACATGGGTTTCCAGCAGCCATTCGACGCGGTAACCCTTGTCCTTGACGAAGGCGATGACCTCGTCGGCCGAGGCCGTGCTGGTCCGCCCTGAGGCATAGTCGAAATCCAGCACCGAATCGATGATCGCGCAGGCGCTGCCGCCCGGATCGCGCACCACATAGGTGATGGTGTTGGTGGCTTGGTCGAAGAACGAGGTCACTTCCGGCTGCATGGTCTCACCCCTGTCTGGTGTGCTGTGGTCTGCGGGCAATATAACGACATGCAAACATATTGCAAGAAGTGAATGTTAATTTTGGGAGTCAATACAGTCACCGCCGGGGGTGCGACGGCGGAAACAGGAACCTGCGCCCCCGGGCATGTCGCGCCCCGCGCGCGGACCGTCGCGCAGATCGTCGGCAAGGCTGAAGCGATGACTCCAGCCGACCGCTCACCCTGCCCCCAGCATCCGCGCCACCCGTGGCGCGAAATAGGTCAACACGCCGTCGCAGCCCGCACGCTTGAAGGACAGCAGGCTTTCGACCATCACCTTGTCGCCGTCCAGCCAGCCATTGCCCGCCGCCGCCATCAGCATCGCGTATTCGCCCGAGACCTGGTACGCGAAGGTCGGCGCGTCGAAGCGGTCCTTCACCGCGCGGCAGATGTCCAGATAGGGCATCCCGGGCTTGACCATCACCATGTCCGCGCCCTCGGCCAGATCGCGGGCGACGCAGGTCAGGGCCTCGTCGCGGTTCGCGGGGTCGATCTGATAGGTCTTCTTGTCCCCCACCAGCCGCGCCCCTGCCCCGACCGCATCGCGGAAGGGGCCGTAGAAGCCGCTGGCGAACTTCGCGGCGTAACTCAGTATCGCCACATCCCGGTGGCCGGCGTCCTCCAGCGCCGTGCGCAGCGCGCCGATCCGCCCGTCCATCATATCCGACGGGCCGAGGATATCCGCCCCGGCCTCGGCCTGCGCCAGCCCCATCTTCACCAGCGCCGCGACCGTTTCGTCGTTGACGATCTCCCCGTTCACCACGAAGCCGTCATGGCCGTTGGCGTTGTAGGGGTCGAGCGCGATGTCGGTCATCACCGCAAGCTCGGGCACCGCGGCCTTGATCGCGCGGATGGCGCGGTTGGTCAGGTTGTCGGGGCTCCAGGCCTCGGCGCAGTCCTCGGTCCGCCGGTCCGGGTCGGTGTAGGGGAACAGGCAGATCGCCGGAATGCCCAGGTCGGCGGCCTCGCGCGCGGCGTCGACCACGCGGTCGATCGACAGCCGCGCGACCCCGGGCATGGAGGGGATAGGTTCCGCGCCCCCCTCGCCCTCGCGCACGAACACCGGCCAGATAAGGTCAGCGGCGGACAGGCGATGTTCCTGCACCAGTTCGCGCAGGGCGGCGGTGCGGCGCAGGCGGCGCAGACGGGCGGCGGGAAAGGGGGCGGGGGTGCGGGGCATCGTTCGGACCTCTGGCGCGACAGGCGTGCGTTTTCCCAGTCATCGCATGGTGCTGGCGCGAAGCCAAGGCCGCGCGGGCGCGGCAGGCACGCAGGCAGGCAGAGGGGAGCGCTCAGCGCAACCCGGCGCGTTTGGCGGCGCGGTGGATCGCGGCCAGGGTCTCGTCCGTCGCCGCGTGATGGGGCATGTGGCCGACGCCGTTCAACCGCACAAGGTTCGCGCCCGGCACCTCGGTCGCCAGCCGTTCGGAGTGGATTGACAGGCCCACCACCTCATCCGCCGTGCCGTGCAGGATTTCCACCGGCATGGAAAGATCGGCATAGCCGGGCTGCATCACCTCCACATGCTCGCGCAGGGAATTCACCTGGATCGCGTTCACCGCCAACTGGCTGCGCCGCAGGGTCAGGTTCAGCCCGATATGCTCGGCATAGCCTTCGGGCACCGGATCGGGGTCGAAGATGTTTTCGATCACCCTTTCCGCCCGCCCCGTCGGCGCCAGCGCCGAAACCAGCGGCAGCAATAGCCAGCGCCCCGGTGCGCTGGCGGTCAGCCGATACCAGACGCCCAGATCTCCGGGCCAGGGATGCGAGGCCGGGGCCAGCAGCACCAGCGCGGCCGTATTGTCCGGGTCCCGCAGCGCCCAGCCCAGCGCCACCGCCCCGCCATAGGAATGGCCCAGCACGATGGGGTTTTCCACGTCCAGCATGGCGGCAGCGCTGCGCAGCACATCGGCCTGCGCCTGCGGGCTTTTCTCGATCTCTTCCTGCCGGTCCGACCAACCCATGCCGGGACGGTCGAAGGCGATGATGCGGAAATCGCTTTCCAGCCGCGCCACCAGATCGAAGGTGAAATCGCGCGCATTGCCGCTGGCGCCGTGGATCAGGACCAGGTCCGGCCCCTGCCCGCGCACCACCGCGTGGACTCGGCGGCCGTTGACCTCGACGAACGCGCCTTCGGGCGGGGTCGCTTCCATCGCGCGGGCCGCGCGGCTGTTTCCATCGGTCCCGTCTGCCATGGCGCAGCCTCCGATCAGCAGCAGCGCCAATGCTGCCGCGCCAATCGCGTTACTGGCCAATCCGGGCAAGGTCATAGGGCGTTGACTGGTAAATCTCGTTGATCCAGTTGCCATATAGCAGGTGCGCGTGGCTTCTCCAGCGATTGAGCGGCGTTTTCGCCGGATCGTCATCGGGGTAGTAGTTGCGCGGCACGTTTATGGGTTTGCCGGCCGCCACGTCGCGGTCATATTCTTCCTTGAGCGTGGTGCTGTCGTATTCGAAATGGTTGACGATCATCAGCGCCCGGTGGGCCGGATCCTCGATCAGGCAGGGGCCAACCTCGTCCGAGGCGACCAGCGTCCGCAGCCCCTCCGCCGCGTCGACTTCCGCCTGCCGCAACTCGGTCCAGCGGCTGACCGGGATCAGCACATCGTCCGAAAACCCCCGCAGGTAGGGCGAGGCGGGCGCGAGGTTGCGGTGACGAAAGCAGCCAAAGGCCTTGGCGGGCAGCATGTGCTTGTTGATCCCGTGGAAGTGCCACAGCATCGCCATGCCCCCCCAGCAGACGCCAAAGGTGTGGTACACGTTGGTCTGGGTCCAGTCGAAGACCTCGGTCAGTTCGTCCCAGTAGGTCACGTCACCATAGGGCAGATGCTCGATCGGTGCGCCGGTGATGATCAGCCCGTCAAAGCGTTCGTGCTTCACCTCCTGGAAGGGGCGGTAGAACTCGGCCATATGTTCGGCGGCGGTGTTCTTCGTCTCGTGCTCGGTCATGCGGATGAGCGAGAATTCGATCTGCAGGGGCGTGGCGCCGATCAGCCGGGCGAATTGCGTCTCGGTCTGGATCTTCTTGGGCATCAGGTTCAGCAGCCCGATGCGCAGCGGCCGGATATCCTGCCGTGCGGCGCGGGTGCGGGACATGACCATCACGCCCTCGTCCGACAGGATGTCGAAGGCGGGCAGGCTGGAGGGGAGCGTGATGGGCATGGGCGGTCTCTCGGCGAACAGCGAGAACCGGGATAGCGGAAGGCGCGCGGGGGGGCAACGGCGCCCGCGCCCGCTCAGTCAGGCCACGCTCAGCCCAGAAGCGTGCCGACCCAAAGCCCCCATGCCAGCCCCGAAAGCATGGCGCCGATGAAGGCAAATCCCATATAGGCGCCGAACACGCGTGGCTTGACCAGCGCCCAGACCGCCACCGCGGCGGGGATGGAGGTCATGCCGCCGGCGACGACAAAGGACATGGCCGCCCCGTCCGCCATTCCCTGGCCCAGCAGCGCTGCCATCAGCGGCACCGCCGCATAGCCGTTGAGATAGGCGGGCGCGCCGACCAGGGCCCCAACCA
>SKMI01000285.1 GCA_007121115.1 Paracoccaceae bacterium
CCGCGCGTCAACATCCTCGGGCCGATGTATGGCACCTTCAACATGCCCTCGGACCTGGCCGAGATCCGGCGTCTGGTCGAGGGGATCGGGGCCGAGGTCAACATGGTCATGCCGCTGGGCGCGCATCTGGCCGAGATGCGCGACCTGGTCAACGCCGACGCGAATATCGTGATGTATCGCGAATTCGGGCGCGGGCTGGCCGAGGTGCTGGGCAAGCCGTATCTGCAGGCGCCCTTCGGGATGGAGAGCACCACGCTGTTCCTGCGCAAGCTGGGCGAGATCCTGGAACTGGACCCCGAGCCCTTCATCACGCGCGAGAAGCATTCGACGCTGAAGCCGATGTGGGATCTGTGGCGCTCGGTCACGCAGGATTTCTACGCCACGGCCAGCTTTGCGGTGGTGGCGAATGAGACCTACGCGCGGGGCCTGCGCAATTTCCTCGAAAACGATCTGGGCATGCCCTGCGCCTTTGCAGTTGCCCGCGTGCGCGGCGCCAAGACCGACAATGACCGCGTGCGCGCGCTGATGGGCGAGAAACGCCCGCTGATCGTGTTCGGGTCCATCAACGAGAAGATGTATCTGGCCGAACAGAAGGCCGGGCACGGGCCCGCGCCCGCGTTCATCCCCGCAAGCTTTCCGGGTGCCGCGATCCGGCGACACACCGGCACGCCCATGATGGGCTATGCGGGGGCCACTTATGTCTTGCAGGAAGTCTGCAACGGGCTGTTCGATGCGCTGTTCCACATCCTGCCGCTGGGCAGCCAGATGGACGCGCATGAAGCCACCCCCGCCGAGTTGAAGCGCGATCTGCCCTGGTCCGAGGCCGCCAAGACCGAACTGGACCGGATCGTCGCGCATCATCCCATCCTGACCCGCATCTCCGCCGCCCGCACCCTGCGCGACGCGGTCGAGAAGGCCGCGCTCGAACGCGGGGCCGCGCAGGTCGACACCGAACTGGTGCGGGGCATCAGCCCGGCATCTGCAAGCGCCTGACCACAGGAGGAAAGACCATGGCCGACTATACGGTGAATACCCCCCGCCCCCGCGCCGAGCGCGGCCAGCGCTGGGAGTACCGGCTGTATTTCTCCGTCATCTTCATGCTCGCGCTGGCGACCGGGGTGCTGACCTGGTCCTGGCGGCTGGCCAGCACCGGACGCGTGCCCGCGCTGGGTCCGGTAGGCCGGGCCATGAAGGACGCGCATGTGATTGCGCCGATCATCTTCCGCAGCTGATCCCGGCTGCGTGAACCCGAATTCCCGTGGGCCAGGGCCTGCGGGATCGGCGGTTCGGAAACGGGCCGTCATCCCGGCCGCAGGGTGTGCGGCGTCAGTCCTATGATCCGGAGGATACTATGGCTGAAAATACCGACCTGTCGTTCACAGGTCTCACCGACGAGCAGGCCCAGGAACTGCACGCGGTCTACATGAGCGGGCTGTGGCTGTTCTCGGCCGTTGCCGTTGTCGCTCATCTGGCCGTGTTCATCTGGCGCCCGTGGTTCTGAGAGGGGAATGAGACATGGCTAAGTTCTACAAGATCTGGCTGATCTTCGACCCCCGCCGCGTTTTCGTGGCGCAGGGCGTGTTCCTGTTTCTCCTGGCTGCGATGATCCACCTCGTGTTGCTGTCGACCGACGGCTACAACTGGTTCCAGATCGCAGCCGAGAAGTACGGTCGCTGAGACGTCTGCCTAGACAGACTGCGGGCGGTTTTTTTTCCGAAAATCGCCCGCAGCCATCCCTGAAATCATTGACGGCCCCGGGGGCCGCCGAGCCTAAGCGGAGGGAAGCATGGCGCTGCTAAGCTTCGAGCGCAAATACCGCGTGCCGGGCGGCACGTTGGTCGGCGGGAACTTGTTCGACTTCTGGGTCGGGCCGTTCTACGTCGGGTTCTTCGGGGTCACCACGATCTTTTTCGCGGTCCTGGGAACCTTACTCATCTTCTGGGGGGCAGTGCTGCAAGGCACCTGGAACCCCTGGCTGATCACCATCAACCCCCCACCCCTGGACTACGGGCTGGGTGTGGCCCCGCTGACCGAAGGCGGGCTTTGGCAGATCATCACCATCTGCGCCACCGGAGCGTTCGTCTCCTGGGCGCTGCGCGAGGTCGAGATCGCGCGCAAGCTGGGCATGGGGCTGCATGTGCCCTTCGCTTTCGGCGTGGCGATCTTTGCCTATCTGACGCTGGTTGTCATCCGCCCGGTGCTGATGGGCGCCTGGGGGCACGCGTTCCCCTATGGCATCTGGACCCACCTCGATTGGGTCTCGAACGTGGGCTACACCTACGGCAACTTCCACTACAACCCGGCGCACATGATCGCGGTGACGTTCTTCTTCACCACGACACTGGCGCTGGCACTGCACGGCGCGCTGGTTCTGTCGGCGGCCAACCCCCCCAAGGGCGAGAAGATGAAGACGCCCGACCATGAAGACACCTTCTTCCGCGATTTCATCGGCTATTCGGTGGGAACGCTGGGGATTCACCGCCTGGGGCTGCTTCTGGCGCTCAATGCGGGCTTCTGGTCGGCGGTCTGCATCGTGATTTCGGGCACGATCTGGTTCGACCAGTGGGTGTTCTGGTGGGATTGGTGGCTCGATCTGCCCTGGTGGCGTGATATCGCAGGAGGCGTCAATGGCTGAGTATCAGAACATCTTTACCCAGGTTCAGGTGCGCGCTGCACCCGAGATGGGGATGGTCGAAGGCGTCGAGCTGGAAAACCGCACCAAGGGCGCAAGCTTCTCCAACCTTCTGGGCTGGTTCGGCAACGCGCAGCTTGGCCCCATCTACCTGGGCACCATGGGCGTGATCTCCCTGGCCACGGGGGCCATCTGGTTCCTGATGGTGGGCTTCTGGTTCTGGGATCAGGCCGGCTACAACCCGGCGGTGTTCCTGCGCGATCTGTTCTGGCTGTCGCTGGATCCGCCCGCGCCGGAGTATGGCCTGAGCTTCCCGCCGATGCGGGAGGGCGGCTACTTCCTCATCGCCTCGTTCTTCCTGCTGATCTCGGTGATGACCTGGTGGGTCCGCACCTACCTGCGGGCCGAGGCGCTGGGCATGGGCAAGCACGTGGCCTGGGCCTTTGCCTCCGCCATCTGGCTGTTCCTGGTTCTGGGTCTGTTCCGTCCCATCCTGATGGGGTCCTGGTCCGAGGCGGTGCCCTACGGCATCTTCACGCACCTGGACTGGACCAACCTGTTCTCGCTGCAGTATGGTAACCTGTTCTACAACCCGTTCCACGCGCTTTCGATCGTGTTCCTCTATGGCTCGGCGCTCCTGTTCGCCATGCACGGGGCAACGATCCTGGCCGTCAGCCGCTTCGGCGGGGACCGGGAACTGGAGCAGATCGTGGATCGCGGGACGGCCTCGGAACGCGCCGCCCTGTTCTGGCGCTGGACCATGGGCTTCAACGCCACCATGGAAGGCATCCATCGCTGGGCCTGGTGGTTTGCAGTCCTGACCACGCTGACGGGCGGGATCGGTATCCTTCTCACCGGCACCGTGGTCGACAACTGGGCCGTCTGGGCCGACGAGCGCGGCTTCCGCCCGAGCTATGACTAAGGAGGACTGACATGGCCGAGCATGACTACATCCAGGAAACCCCCGCCCAGCGCATCCGCAACTGGATCCTGTCCGAGATGCTGCGCGGTGCCGGATACTCAGCCGTGGTGCTGATCGGTATCGGGCTGATCATCGGGGTGATCTACGTGATCGGGACGTTCCTCCCCGAGGAGCGGCTCAACACGCCGCCGCCGATGCCGTTCAGCGCCATCGAGATGGTGCTGCCGGAAGGGCAGGCGTGAGCCACGGAATCGGGGTGGGGCGGCGCAGACCGCCCCACCCCCAACAAGGTTCGGACCAATTCGCCGGTCCGGACGCGGGCAGGTGACGCCCGGTTCCCTTTCCTGTTGGCGACAGGAAACTGGTGCCGTGCGGGGCAGCCCCACGGCACCTCTTTTTTGTGCCGCAACCATAAAGGGAACGCAACAATGGACACCACCGAAACCCCCGCCGAGACCGCTTTTGGCACCCCGCATCTGGACCGGGTCGCCTGCCCGGCGGACCTGCGCGATCTGAGCGATGCGGAACTGGCCACGCTGGCCACCGAACTGCGCGCCGAAACGATCGACACCGTCAGCCGCACCGGCGGCCATCTGGGATCATCCCTGGGCGTGGTGGAGATGACGGTGGCGATCCACGCGGTGTTCCGCACCCCATTCGACAAGCTCATCTGGGACGTGGGCCACCAGTGCTATCCGCACAAGATCATCACCGGACGCCGCCACCAGATGGACACGCTGCGCCAGGGCGGCGGCCTCTCGGGCTTCACCAAACGCTCCGAATCCGCCTTCGACCCGTTCGGCGCCGCGCACAGCTCGACCAGCATTTCCGCCGCGCTGGGCTTTACCATCGGGCGCGACATGGGTCAGCCCACCGGAGACGCCATCGCCGTGATCGGCGACGGCTCCATCACCGCCGGCATGGCCTATGAGGCGCTGAACAACGCAGGCTCCGAAGGGCGGCGGCTGTTCGTGATCCTCAACGACAACGACATGTCCATCGCCCCGCCCGTGGGTGCGATGAACCAGTATCTGAACCGTCTGAACGCCCCCCATGCCACGCTCTCCGAAGTGGCGCAGGGCTTCATGGCGGCGCTGCCGCAAAGCTTGCGCGAACAGGCCCTCGCCGCCCGCGCGCGCGCCATGGGCGGCGCGCCGGATGCCACCATGTTCGAGCATCTGGGCTTCACCTATATCGGCCCCATCGACGGCCATTCCATGCCCGACCTGCTGGCCACCCTGCGCATGGCGCGCGACCGGGCCGAGGGGCCAGTGCTGATCCATGCCCGAACCGTGAAGGGCAAGGGCTACGCACCCGCCGAGGCCGCCGACTGCTGCTATCACGGGGTGTCGAAATTCGATGTCGCCTCGGGCACGCAGTCCAAGGGCCGGGCGAATGCACCCAGCTACACAAGCGTCTTCGGCAAGGCGCTGACCGAGGAAGCTGCGCGCGATCCGCTGATCGTCGCCGTGACGGCGGCGATGCCAGGGGGCACGGGGCTCGATATCATGGGCAAGCGCTTTCCGCGCCGGGTCTTCGACGTGGGCATCGCCGAACAGCACGGTGTGACCTTTGCCGCCGGGATGGCGGCCAGCGGGCTGCGGCCCTTCTGCGCGATCTATTCGACCTTCCTGCAGCGCGGCTATGACCAGATCGTGCATGACGTGGCGCTGCAGGGGTTGCCGGTGCGCTTTGCCATCGACCGCGCCGGGCTGGTCGGCGCGGACGGGGCCACCCATGCAGGCAGCTTTGATGTGGCCTACATGGCCAACCTGCCGGGTATGGTGGTCATGGCCGCCGGGGACGAGGCCGAGTTGATGCACATGGTCGCCACGGCGGCGGCGCATGATGACGGGCCCATCGCCTTTCGCTATCCACGCGGCGAGGGCGTGGGGGTAGACCTGCCCGAGCGGGGCCGGGTGCTGGAGATCGGCAAGGGCCGCGTGGTGGCCGAGGGCGAGCGCGTGGCGCTCCTGTCCTTTGGCGCGCATCTGGCCGAGGTGCAACTGGCCGCCGAGGCGCTGGAAGCGCGCGGCATCGGCTGCACCATCGCCGATGCGCGCTTCGCCAAGCCGCTGGACCACGACCTGATCGACCAGCTGGCCCGCCACCATGAAGCGCTGATCACCGTGGAACAGGGATCGGTCGGCGGCTTCGGGGCAATGGTGCTGCATCATCTGGCCAATTCCGGCGGGCTGGACCGCGGGTTGGCGGTGCGCACCGTGACCCTGCCGGACCGCTTCATTGAACAGGCCAGCCCCGCGGCTATGTATGAAGACGCCGGAATGACCGCCGAGGACATCGCCGCCACGGCACTGCGCGCGCTGGGGATCGACGCCCTGCCGCGTGTGGCAGACGCCTCGGTGGCGTAACGTGGGCCGCGTCACCGGCACGCGCTTGATTGCAGCCGGAGGGCCGCTGCGCGCGGAACCCTCCCCAACTGGGAGACAGAGTTATGCCTGAAGCAAAACCGAAGGATATGCCACCGCTATACGGCTGGGCCATCGGGCTAGGGGCCGGTGCGGTGGCGTTCGGCGCATCGCTTGTGGCCGTGGGGATCGAGGGCAATGGCTCGGTCGCCATCGGGGTCGTGGTGGCGCTGATCGTGGGCACGATCTTCACCATCGCGGAAAGATCGGCGCCCCCGGCACGCAGCGCCCCGCCCAAGGCTGACCCGGCACCCACGATGCCCGCGAGCGGGTCCTCCAAGCCAGCCGCGGCCGCCATGGCCAGCGCGCCCGCCGCCGCCATGGAGACCGCCGCCGAGCCCGAAGGCACCAAACCCAAGGCCCTGGATGCGCCCGCAGGCGAGAAGGACGACCTGAAGCAGATCACCGGCGTCGGACCGGTGATCGAGGACAAGCTCAACGGTCTGGGCGTCTATCACTTCTGGCAGATCGCCGGCTGGAGCGAGGACGAGATCACATGGGTCGACGGCTACCTGAACTTCAAGGGTCGGATCGGCCGCGATGACTGGATCGGCCAGGCCAAGACGCTGGCCGAAAGCAGCCCTTCGAAACCACCCGCCTGAGGGTGATTCTGGACGACGGCACCGGCCCGGGGATGCAGGCCGCGAACGGAGCTTCGTGGCGTTGCGTCACGGACCGGGTGATGGGCGGGCTGTCCGAAGGCAGCCTGACCCGGCGCAAGATCGACGGCCGCACCGCCCTGCACCTGACCGGGCGGGTGCGGCTGGAAAACAACGGAGGTTTCCTGCAGATGGCGCTGGATCTGGCCCCGCCGGGTGCCGTGCTGGACGCAAGCGGTTTCACCGGGCTGGCGCTGGAGGTGCGCGGCACCAACGCTGCACATAACATCCACTTGCGCGGGCCGGACCTGAACAAGCCGTGGCAATCCTGGCGCGCCACGTTTGAAACAACGCCGGAATGGCGCCGCGTGGTGGTTCCGTTCAGCGCCTTTGCGCCACATCGCACGGATCGGCCCCTTGCGCTCACGCGGCTGGCGCGGATCGGGCTGGTGGCGATCGGTCAGGCGATGATGGTGGATCTGGCGCTGTCACGGCTGGAACTGGTGGCGGACGCGCACCCCTGATCGGCCGCAGACCGACGGCGAGACGGCATAACTTACAGTCGGCGTTCCTGTGGCTGGATGATGGTCAGCACGCAGGCGCTGCTGTCATCGCCGATGTTCAGCCGTGCCATGCGGATGTCGCACATGGTATAGCTTTCCGGAGATCCATCGGTCAGGCTGACCGAACGCACATCGGCGCCGGTGCCATTGCGGCAATCGGCCAGACCCAGCGAAATGCGGTCCTGATCGAACCGATTCTCGCCGAAATGGCGTAGGTAGTGGGACGCCTTCATGTCGCCGAAGCGTTTCGGGAACAGCGCGCGCATCTGCCGATTCTCGGCCGCGACCGCGCCGTTGTCCAGTTCGACCAGCATCGCGGCGACCGGCATCTCGTGAAAGATGGTCTCGAACTTGCGCCGCTCGGCTTCGAGCGCGGCATTCGATTCGCGCAATTGTTCGGACTGCACCTCGATCTCGATCTGGTGCGACAGCAGGTCCAGCGCCAATTCATCCAGACTGATCTCGTCGCGCTGCAGCAGGGTCTCCAGCTTGGGCACACTGCCCGATCGCAGCAGTTCCTCGACCTTCTGGCGGGCGAGGTGGTCGCGCGAGTTGGTTTGGGCGGTCCTCGTCATGTTGAACTCTCTTCGCTCTGCGGCAGGTTCAGGTTGGTGATGTCCAGATGGGTCACGACGCAACCGCCATCACGCAGGGGTGCGGCGTGCATCATAAACCAGCGCTTCTTGGTGTCGGAATGGCAAGGGTAGACGAAGGAGAAACTCTGACGCCGCTTGGCCAGCGTTTCCTCCAGACCTTCGAGCGCAGTGCGTGCGTCACTGTCATTCTTGGCGGCCCCCCTCAGCACATCAAGGTAATTCATATCATACCCGTTTGCCAAGCGCTTCGTCCCGCCATTTTCGGTAGCGAAGTCCCTCCAGGCCGCGTTCACCATGCGCAGCTCACCTCCCGGGTCCAGCACCGCCATGTTCTGCGGTGCCGCATCGATGACCGATTGCAGGTAGCGCATGGCCTTGATGCTGGAGATGTCGATAAAGGACAGAACCAGCCGCGACTCTTCGCGCACATGGGTGACAAAGGGCTGCAGGGTCACCAGCCAGCTGCGCCCGTTGCGGCCTGACACCTCCTTCTGGATCATCTGCTGCGCATCCAGCGCTTCGTTGATCCGCTCTTCCAGATCGGGCATGTCCAGCGCGTGGTTGATGTCCATGAGCGGGCGCCCGATATCCTGCTCGCGCAGTCGGAAGATTTCGGTCGCCTGGCTGGAAAAGCGCGTGACGCGGCCGGCGCCGTCGAGAAAAACCATCGGGATGCGCGCAGCGCGCGAGAGCCCTTCAAGGTCCGCATAAGCCTCGTTCAGTTGCACGATCTTCTGCTGCAGCTCCTGGTTGACGGTGTGCAGTTCCTCGTTGACCGAGCGCAGTTCTTCGTTGGTGCCCTGCAACTCTTCGTTGCTGGCCTGCAACTCCTCGTTTCGGGTCTGCAACTCGGCGTTGGCGGTGGCCAGTTCGTCGATCGTGGTCCTGAGCGTGGCGCGCACGCGCTCCAGTTCGGATGCCAGGTTCCCGGTCGCGTCCTCGGTCTTTTGCAGCGGGCGGCCAGCGGCAGGCGCGGCTTCGGACTTGCGTGCGCCCAGCATGCGCTCAGGGTCCAGCGGGGCGAAGCTGATGATCACCTGTCGCGGGTCCGCTTCGCCCGGCTGCAATACCGGGCGAAACTGAATCCGGACCGGTCCGGAAAGCGACATGTCCGGGTCATCCGCCGGGTGCAGGTCCACGGATTTGGTCTGGGACTTGTCGCGCAGGGTTGCGTGCAGCATCGTCGAGACCAGCGCCGCCGTGCGCTCGGGCAGAAGCTGCATCAGATCGAGCGAAACATACCCTTCGCGCAGCTTCAGATACGGGAACACATCGCCGAACACGCGCCGGATTTCCCGGTTCGAATCGACCACGACCGAGGCGGGCGCGTAACTGCGCAACAGACAGGCCGCCGCCGAAGACAGCGCACTCATCGCATCGGACAGCGGGGCCGGTTCAGGGGTGCCCTTGGCGGTGCTCGGGGGCGCCGCCGTGTCCCTTGCCGCCATCTGCTTGCGCCGCGCCGCCGTGGCCAGCACATCCTCGCGCGACAGGTGCCGCAGCTGGCTGCGCATGCGATAGATCTTGCTGCGCGCGGACACGGTGTCGAGCAGGTTGCCCAGCTTTCCGGGCGCTTCGGCGCTGCCCAGAAACAGCGCCCCGCCCGGCGCGAGCCCGAACATCATCCGCCGCATGGCGCGGTCCCTTGGTTCGGGTTGCAGATAGATCAGCATGTTGCGGCACACCACCAGATCCAGGTGCAGGAACGGCGGGTCATTCAGAACGTCATGTTCCGAAAACAGGATGGCGCGGCGCAACCGGGATGTGACCTGCATGTTCGCATCATCGAACGGTTGGAAATAGCGCTCCCGCACCTCGCGCGGCATGTGCTGCACCATGCGCGTAGGGTAGACCCCGGCAATCGCGGTCTTGAGGTATGATTTCTCGATATCGGTCGCGAATATCTTCAACTCGGCATCGACGCCGGTTTCGCGCATCATCTCCAGTGCCATGATCCCAAGCGAATAGGCTTCCTGCCCGGTGGAGCAGCCCACCGACCAGATCCGCACGCCTGGATGACTGGCCTGCGCCTGTGCCTCCAGCGCCGGGCGCAGCACCTTTTCGGACAAGTCGTCAAAGGCCTCGCCATCGCGGAAGAACGAGGTGACGGGGATCATCACCTCGCGGCGCAACTGCTGCTGCTCATCCTCCGACTGGTTCAGCCGCTGCAGGTAGGCCACAGGGTCGGACAGGCCGGTGGCCAGCAGGCGCCGCTCCAGCCGCCGGACAAGCGTCTGGGTCTTGTAGCAGGTCAGGTCGATGCCGATGGCCGCGCTGATCCGGGCGATGGTGTCCTCCAGCGTCTCCGAATCAGTATCGGCGACCTTCAGCAGCGTGGGCCGCCGCCCCTCGCGCAGCACGTCCTCGATGAAGCCCGCCAGGGCATCGGGTGTGTCTTCGCGTTGCGCAAGCCGCGTGGCCAGCGCGTTCAGCGGCATGCCGTCGAAGGTCGCACTCGCCGGGGATTGCACCAGCACCCAGCCTCCGGCCTCGGCCACGGTCTTCAGGCCTTCGGCCCCGTCCGCCCCGGTCCCCGACAGCACCACCGCGAACATCTGGTCGAACCCGGATTGCACCATGGAGTGAAAGAAGGCGTTGATCGGGTGCATGACGCCTTGCTTGGGCCGCGGGACAAGGTGCAGCCGCCGGTCATGCAGCGTCATGGTCATGCCTTCGGGGATCACATAGACATGACCGGCGCACAGCCTGTCGCCTTCGGCGGCGACCTTGACCGGCATGGTGGTGTGACGGCCCAGCAGGGTGTCCATCATCGACTTGTGGTCAGGCGCCAGGTGCTGGATCACCACGAAGGCAGCGGGCAGGTCCGGGCTGACCGCCGCAAAGAAGGTATCCAGCGCTTTCAGCCCCCCGGCCGAGGCCCCCAGAGCCACGACCGCTTCGGCAGGGCGCCCGGGCGATGGCTCGGGACCTTCGTTGTCCTTCATGACGCACCATGCGCTTTGAAAGTTTCAAATGCTACTGATCGAAAGTGATTCATGCAACTGATATGGTCTGATCCCGCGCCGCGAACAGGGGGGCACGCGGACAGGGGGGTTGGTCTCTGCAGGTATCACGCGCCGGGCATGGTGGCGGGGATCCACCAGTCGTGCCCGCGTGCGGTGGTCACGTATTCCGGCCAGCGGAAGTGGATCGGCGGGTCATAATCGCACAGGGGCGCCAGCCATGTGTCCCCGCCCACACCGCCGCCGGTGCGCCGCTCGAACTCCTGCGCGGCGCTATGGCGCAGCACCGAATCCTCCAGCACCCGCAGCCCGGCGCAGGCCAGCACCTGCGCGGCGCGCGTCACCATCGGGTCGATGGTGGCGGGAATCCCGCCCAGCGCATTCATCACCCAAGCCGGGTAGGCGTAACCGATGTGCCCCGCTGGCGCACGCAGGGCGGGCCGGGCGATGTAGAACCGCGCCGTTGGGGCGTGCCAGCACATCTCGGTATAATCGTCCGAGGTGGAATGCATCTGCGCAGGCGGCAGGTCGCGGCGCAGCGTGGCCTCGGCCGCCTGCGGGTCCAGCAGCGCCGACATTTCCGGGATGAATGGGTCGTCCATGGGCGCCAGTCCAAGCTCTTGCTGGATCGCCTGCGCCGCCGCGCGGGCCTCCGGTCCCCATTCCGGCGGGCCCAGGGTCTGCATGCATTCCCAGACCGCGCCCGCCATGGCGTGATTGGCCAGCCCCGGGCGCGACTTGGTGACCCAGTGCCGTTCCCAGCGGCAGCCGGTCATGGCGGCGGCGGCCTCGGCGTTGCGGTCCAGCGCCGCGGTCACCGCCTCGGCCTCGGCCAGCGTTGGTGTGCGGATAAGGTATTGCAGCTCGGCCAGCCCGGCGGGCAGGTTGTCGGCGGTGGCCTGGGTGTGGGTCAGCACCGCCTCGGAGATCGACCAGCCGCCGGTGTGGGGCAGCATCGAATCGCGCAGCGCCTTGGACGCCGTGAACATCAGGTTCAGCGCCTCGCCCGCGCCGGGGGCACGCAAGGCGCTGTGGGCCTGCGGGATGGGCGCGCCATCATGGGCGCCCCAGCGTTCCGGCGCGTCGCAGATGAAGCGATAGACCATGCCATAGGCCGCGCCGCAATGCGTGTCCCAGCGCACGGTGTTGCACATCGGCAGCATGTAGAACGGATGAAACGACAGGATCGCCGCCAGCCCGTCATAGTAGCCTTTCGCGGCATGGATGGGCTTGGAGCCGCGCACCTTTTCCGCCGGTTCGCCGGTGAAGCGGATGCCGCCCGCAATACCGTGACGTTCCATCGCCGCCTTGATTGCCAGCACGGCGCCGAGGCCCGCAATCCCCAGCCCCGAATGCGGGTCCGTGTGCCCGCCCGCCTGAAACCCCAGCCCGGGGCGCGGGGCGCGGCGGGGTTCGCGGGCCTGACAGTTGCCGGGGATGCCATCATATTCGGCGTAAAGCCCGATCACCGGACCGTCGCCGTTGCCCCATTCCGCGCAAAACGCCGTGGGCATCCCGCCCGAGCCCTCCTCGACCGTGAACCCTTCGGCCCGCAGGCGCTGCACATACCAGTCGGCCGAGCGGTACTCGCGCCAGGCGGTTTCGCCGAAATCGAAGATGGTGGAGCACCACTGCGAAAGCTCGGCGCGGCGGGCATCAAGGGCCGCCAGCGCGGTAGCCTGGGCAGGTGTCGGGGCGGGCTTGGCGTCTGGGCTGGTGGGCATGGTGGCTCCGGGGTGACAGGGGGGGTGGCAGGGCGGTATGGACTCGGTGGAGCCTAGCGCAGGCCGGGGCTGCCGGGAACCTCGGTGCGCGCCCGTCGGACTGCGCGCGGCATGGAGACACCCCGGGCGCGCGCAGAGGGGGGCAAGCGGACGCCCCGCGCAACCTGTCAGCCAACCTTGCCCCGGGCTTGCGCGTCTCCGCGCGATTGGCGCCATCTTCCCGCCTTACATACGCGCGCCCGAAGGCGTATCACCCGGTCATGGAAGGTCTGTCTGCACTCCTTTCGGGCAACGGGCTCTGGGCGCGGGTCACGCGCGGCGCGGCGCTGACCGTATTCGGCCAGGGCGGCGTGCTGACCCTGCGTTTCGGGACCAACCTGATCCTTGCGCGGCTGCTGTTCCCCGAAGCCTTCGGGCTGATGCTGCTGCTTACCCTGCTGATGACCGGATTGCAGTTGTTCTCGGATGTGGGCATCGCGCCGTCGATCATGCGCAGCCCGCGCGGGGACGACCCTGACTTCCTGAACACCGCTTGGACGATCCAGGTGATACGCGGCGGGGTGCTGTGGATCGCCGCCTGCGCCCTCGCCTGGCCGATGGCGCAATTCTATGGCGCGCCCGAACTGGTGCAGATGGCGCCGGTCATGGCGCTGACGCTGATCATCCTCGGCTTTCAGCCCACACGGATCCACACCGCCGGGCGGCATCTGCTGCTGGGCCGGGTGACCGTGCTCGATCTGCTGGGGCAGGTAATCGGGGCGGCGGCCATGATCGCGCTGGCCTGGGTGACGGGGTCGGTCTGGGCGCTGGTATTCGGCAATCTGGTCATGGCGGCGGCTAAACTCGCGCTGACCCATTTCCTGCTGCCCGGCCCCGCCAACCGCTTCCGGTGGGAGGCCGGTGCAGTGACCGAACTCTTCGGCTTCGGCAAGTGGATCTTTCTGAGCACCAGCGCGTTCTTTCTGTACATGAACGCGGACAAGGCGGTGCTGGGCCGGTATCTGTCGACGGACCTCCTGGGCATCTACAACATCGCGCTGACCCTTGCCTCGGTCCCGGTGCTGCTGGCGACAACCCTGGCCGTGAAACTGATGCTGCCGATCTATCGCGAACGCCCGCCCTGGGAGTCGGCCAGCAGCCGGCGCGAGTTGCGGCAGATGCGGCTGGCGCTGACGGGGGGCGCGTTGACTTTTTCGGCGCTGATGGCCGTTTTCGGCGCTGAACTGGTGTGGCTGCTCTATGACGACCGCTACGCCATGGCAGGCATTCTGGTGGTGGTCATGTCGGTGGTCCTGCCGGCGCAGGTGATCCCGGTGACCTATGACCAGGCGGCGCTGTCGGCAGGGGACTCGCGGCGCCATTTCGTGATGCTGGCCGCACGCGCGGTGATCCAGCTTGCAGCCTTCGTCATCGGGCTCGAACTGGGCGGGCTGGCCGGGGCCTTTGCGGGCCAGGCGGCGGGTCTGATCCTGTCCTATGGCGTGGTCGCCGCCATGGCGCGGCGCTACCGGGTGGTCGACCCGGTGCATGACGGCCTGGCCTGGGCCGCTGTCATCGGCATCGGCGGGCTGGCCCTGCTGTTCAATCGGCCCCTACTAGAAGAACTGCTTCAGTTCGCAATCTGATCGCGGAGGATTGCACAAGGCCGAATGCGCCGAATGCCCGCAAACGTGCCATAATGTTGACCGACTCTTTATTGATACCCGCACGGTCAATATGCACTGTAGTTGTGATCCGGGCATTGGGTAAAAGGTAAACAATCTATGGTAGATACGCGGCGCCTTGAGCAACTGCTGCGCGATCGGCGGCCCGCGAGCACCGCGCCCAGCCAGGCCGCGCGCGTGGCCGACGCGCAGGGATTTCGGGTGCGCGCCGCGGTCAGGAGCAGGGCGGGCCAGAGCGACGCCGTGCGCGCTGCCTGGGCTGCGCTTCCCGAACTGGACACGGAGCCCGGGCGGACCGGCAGCACAGCCGGTGCGATGGCTGCCGCATCGGGGAACCTGCGCCAGTTTGACGAATCGTTTGATCTGCTGCGGGCGCAACTGCTGCAGGCGCTTCGCACGCGCGGCTGGCAGAGCATCGGCATCACCGCCCCCGTGCGCGGATGCGGGGCCAGCTTCGTCAGCCTGTCGCTGGCGCGCAGCTTTGCACGGCTGGACAATGTGCGCACGGCGCTGCTGGACCTGGATCTGGAGGCCGGGGCACTGGCCGACAGCCTGGGCACCGCGCCGGACGGGCATATCTCGGACCTGATCGCCGGTGACCTTGCCCCGGCGGAATATCTGTGCCGGGCCGGCCGCAATCTGGCGCTGGGGCTGACGGCCCCCTTCCCCGAGGGCGCCGCCACCCTGTTTCACAATGACGCACTGACGCAGACGCTTGCGGAAATCACCACCGAATACCGCCCCGACGTGATACTATGCGACTTGCCCCCACTGCTGACCGAAGACAGCACCCTTGCCGCGCTGCCGTCGCTGGATGCCGTGCTGATCGTGGCTGACGGCACCCGGACGCAGGCCCGAGACCTGAGCGAATGCGAGAGGTTGCTGCAGGATCGCACCCAGTTGCTGGGCGTGGTGCTGAACCGGGGCGTCGACACCGCAGCGGCCCGTCGCGCGCATCATTGACCCGCGGCGTGGCGATCGCAGCAACGACAACACGCGGGCGCGCGTAACGAAGGGCGCAGACGATGGGACCGATCCAGAGCCTGAACGAACTGATGGCGATGCTGCGCGCCCGCGCGGGGCTCATCGCGCTGGTCGCGGCTTTGGGCATCCTGGCATCGCTCGCGATCGCGTTGTCATCGGAGGCGGTCTATCAGGCGCGCGCCACCATCCAGGTGGAGGGGTCGCTGGTCGGCGGGGACGACGCGGCGACCAGCGGACCGGCGACACGGCGCTTGCAGCAGATCGAACAACGGATCATGGCGCGCTCTCACCTGCTGGAGCTTGCCGACCGCTACGACCTGTTCCCCGAGAGCACCTCGAACGAGCGTACCGAACTGATGCGCGAGGCGATCACCCTGCACAGCATCGCATCGGCCGAGGTCGGCCCCGTCCGTGACGGCTCCATCGCCTCGCTCCTTGTCCATGCGCGGGCGGGGTCGCCCACGGTGGCCGCTGACCTGGCGAACGAACTGGCCGATACCATCGTGATGATGAGCAGCGATTTCCGGCTCGGCAGGTTGCGCGACTCGCTGGAATTCTACCGGGCCGAGGAAGCGCGGCTGTCCGCGGAACTGAGCGATCTGGAGGACGAGATCGAAGCCTTCAAGATCGAAAATCTTGAACTGTTGCCCGCAAATGCCGAGGCCAGGGCACAGGAACTCCTGCAACTCGAGGACGACCTACGTTCGACCGGGCGCGAAATCGGCGCGCTGATGCTGGAGATCGCCGATCTGGAAGAGCGCTCCACGCGCGTCACCGCGCAGCGCCGGGCGGCGCAACTGCGCGGCCAGCTTGAAATGCGCCAGATCGAGGAGCGGCAGCTCGCCGAAGCCATCGCCGAGCTTCAGCCCCTGCTGCGGCGGGGGCCGCAGGTCGAGCGTGAACTGACCAGCCTCGAACGCCGCGAGGAGCAACTGCGCGCGCGGTTACTGGTGACGTCGGAACGGCGCGCACAGGCGGAACTGGGCGCACGGCTGGAAGACGGCCAGCAGGCCGAACGCTTCGAGTTGCTGGAACCGGCGATCGTACCGGATTACCCGGTGTCGCGCAGCCGGCGCACGGTGGCGATGGCGGGCGCCGTGGTATCTGTCGGGCTGGCGCTCGGTGTTGCCATGCTTCTGGAAATCCTGAACCCGGTTCTGCGCACGCCCTCGCAACTGGAGCGGACCATGGGGATGCGGCCGGTGCTGACGTTGCCGGAACTGGCCACCCGGCAGCAGCGCCTCCGGATGTCGATGGGCTGGCTGGCCGGTGCAGTACTCATGGCGCTGGTGGCGCTGGCCATGGTGCTGCAGTTGCGACCGAACTGAGCGCGGGACCGAAGCGGTGAGATATGCCGAACCTGTTGGCACATATCGTTCTTCTGGCCTGGCCACTGGTCATCTATGCGATGTTTCGCACGATGCCGCTGGAGCGTGCGCTGATCTGGTCGATCCTGGGCGGCTACATGCTGCTGCCCGAGGCGACGGCAATCGACCCGCCCATGTTCCCGGCACTGAACAAGGTCACATTGCCGAATCTGACCGCCCTTGTCGTCATCATGATCGTCCTTGGCCGCCGGATCGCCCCGCTGCCCGAGTCGTTCCTGGGCAAGGCGCTTATCGCGCTGTTCATCCTCAGCCCGGTGGTGACGGCGCTGAACAACGCCGAACCGATCCGTTTCGGCACCTACATGATCGGAAACATGACGGTGCAGGGGTCCGACCCGGATATCCGCGCGCCCATTCCGGGCCTCACGCCGTATGACGCCATCGCCTTTGTCGGCAACCAGCTTTTCCTGATGCTGCCCTTCTTTCTGGCGCGTCAATTCCTTGCCACGGCGGAGACCCTGCGCGAAATCGTGGTCGC
>SKMI01000018.1 GCA_007121115.1 Paracoccaceae bacterium
GCCTCGGGCATCCTTGGCTGCCGCGTGGCCATGTTCGAACGCAACTACAACGGCGCCATCGCCTACCGCGCCGCCGCCGACTACGACCCGGATGTGCTGGTCAGCTTCAGCACCCACGACCTGCCCACCTGGAAGGGCTGGCGCGCGGGGCTGGACCTCGAATGGCGCCACCGGATCGGCGATCAGCCGGACCTTGACGGCGCCCGCGCCGAACGCCGCGCCGAGGTCGCCGCTTTCGATGCCACGGCAGGCACCGCGGATGGCGATGTCAGCGCCCTGCACCGCTTCCTCGCCAGCACCCCCGCGCCGCTGGTGGCCTTGCAGGCCGAAGACATCTGCGGCGTGCGCGAACAGCCGAACCTGCCCGGCACGGTCCATGAATACCCCAACTGGCGCCGCCGCCTGCCGCTTCCCGCCAGCGCGCTGGCCACCGCCGCGCCCCTGCGCGAAGCCGCCGCCGATTTCGCCCGTATCCGACAGACACCACCCCGCAATTCCGGAGCGACCCCATGATCCAGACCCGCCCCACCGCACCCATCGCCGGGCAGAAACCCGGCACCTCGGGCCTGCGCAAGAAGACCCGCGTGTTCATGGAACCGGGCTATCTGGAAAACTTCATCCAGGCCACCTGGAACGCCATCGGCGGCGTGGCGGGCAAGACGCTGGTGCTGGGCGGCGACGGGCGCTTCTTCAACGACCGCGCGGCGCAGGTGATCCTGAAGATGGCCGCCGCGTCGGGGGCGGCGCGGGTGATCGTGGGGCAGAACGCGCTTCTGTCCACGCCCGCCGCCTCCAACCTGATCCGCCAGCGGGGCGCGGATGGCGGCATCATCCTCTCGGCCAGCCACAACCCCGGCGGCGAAACCGAGGATTTCGGCGTCAAGTACAACGCCGCCAACGGCGGCCCCGCCCCTGAAAGCATCACCGCGAAAATCCACGCCGAGAGTGAACGCCTGACCGAATACCGCATCCTCGATGCCCCCGATCGCGACCTCGGCACATTGGGCGAAACCCGCCTTGGCGAAATGACGGTCGAGGTGGTGGACCCCGTCGCAGACTACCTCGCGCTGATGAAAACCCTGTTCGATTTCGACGCCATCCGCGCCCTGCTGGCCTCGGGCTTCCGGCTGCGATTCGATGCCATGTCCGCGATCACCGGCCCCTACGCAAAGGCCATCCTCGAAGACACGCTCGGCGCCGCCCCCGGCTCGGTCGTCAACGCAACCCCGCTTCCGGATTTCGGCGGCCACCACCCGGACCCCAACCCGGTCTGGGCGAAAGCGCTGATGGACACGATGTTCGGCGCGGACGCCCCCGATTTCGGCGCCGCCTCGGACGGCGACGGGGACCGCAACATGATCGTCGGGCGCGGGGTCTATGTCACGCCGTCGGACAGCCTCGCCGTGCTGGCCGCCAACGCGCATCTGGCGCCGGGCTACGCGGGCGGGCTTAAGGGCGTCGCGCGCTCCATGCCGACCTCGGGCGCCGTGGACCGAGTGGCGCAGGCGCGCGGCATGGACTGCTACGCGACACCCACAGGCTGGAAATTCTTCGGCAACCTGCTCGATGCCGGCCGCGCCAGCCTGTGTGGCGAGGAATCCGCCGGCTCCGGCTCGGACCATGTGCGCGAAAAGGACGGGCTCTGGGCGGTGCTCCTGTGGCTCAACATTCTGGCCGTCCGCCGCCAGTCGGTGACCGAGATCATGACCGACCACTGGGCAACATTCGGTCGCAACTACTACTCGCGCCATGACTACGAAGGCATCGACACCGACGCCGCCACCGCCCTGATGGACAGCCTGCGCGCCCGCCTGCCGGACCTGCCCGGCACCCAGGCCGCGGACCTGCGCATCGCAAGCGCCGAGGATTTCGCCTATACCGACCCGGTGGACGGCTCGGTGACCGAAGCCCAGGGCCTGCAGATCACCTTCGAAGGCGGCGCTCGCCTCGTGCTGCGCCTGTCGGGCACCGGCACCGAAGGCGCCACCCTCCGCGTCTACCTCGAACGGTTCGAGGACGCCCCCGACCGCCTTGCCCTCGACCCGCAGGACGCCCTCGCCCCGGTCATCGCCGCCGCCCATGCGCTGGGCGAAATCACCCCCCGCACCGGACGCACGGAACCGGACGTGATCACCTGAGCCGCCTGCCTCTTCGGTGCATCATCTGTGCAAAAATATCCTCAGGGGGTGAATGCGCGGCTTGCCGCGCAGAGGGGGCAGAATGCCCCCTGAACCGCCCGCAGGGCCAGAAGACTTGCGCCCGGCACGGGCGCTCCGCATGGTCACGGCGAGAGAAATGGTGGGTGATGACGGACTCGAACCGCCGACATCTTCGGTGTAAACGAAGCGCTCTACCAACTGAGCTAATCACCCCCGAACGGGTCCGGGATACGCCAGCGCGATGGGCGGCGCAAGGGCGCGCGCAAACGCGGCGCGCCACGTACCGCGCGTTGCGAACTGGTCACGGTTCCGCCTTGCGCTGGCCACATTGGCGCGGCACCTTCGCGCCTGACCACTACCGAACCGATGCCGCAGCAACGCCCGGCACCAAACCCGCGTAACGCCAGTGGAGACGGCATGCAAATCTCGCTTCATCTCGGGGCCCATCTGACCGACGAGGACCGGCTCTCGCGCTGCCTCATCAAGAACCGCGACGTGCTCGCCGCCGAAGGCATCGCCGTGCCCGGCCCGGGCAAGTATCGCGAATTGCTGCGCGCCGCGACCGAACGGCTCAAGGGCCAGCCCGCCGCCCCCGATGCCACGGCGGCGCTCCTGGACGAGATCGTGGCCTTCGACGGCGCGCGGCGCGTGGTCATGTCCTCGCAGGATTTCCTCGCCCCGCGCCCCTGGGCGATCCGCGATGGTGCGCTCTATTCGCGCGCCGGGGAGCGGCTGTCGCAGTTGCGCAACCTGTTCCCCGACCACCCGGTCGAGGGCCATATGGCAATCCGCAACCCGGCGACCTTCGTGGCGTCGCTGGTCCAGGTGGTGCACGAGAAGGCCCGCAACCGCCTGCTGGAAAAGCCCGATATCACCGCCCTGCGCTGGTCCGATCCCATCGCCGCCATGCGTCAGGCCTGCCCCGACGTCCCGCTCACCATCTGGTGCGACGAGGACACGCCCTACCTGTGGCACGAGGCCCTGCGCGCCGTCAGCGGCCACAGCCCCGAGACCACGCTCGAGCACACCTATGACTGGTTTTCGCAGGTCATGACCCCGCAGGGGGTGGAAACCATGCTGCGCTGGCTGCATGACCATCCCCCGGCGACCGAGGATCAGCGCCGCCGCATCATCAGCGCGTTCCTGGACAAGTTCTATGACGCGGAAAAGGTCGATGTGGACATGAACCTGCCCGGCTGGACCGAAGACATGGTGGACACGATCACCGCGCTCTATGACGAGGATGTGCGGGGCATCGCCGAAATGGACGGCGTAACCCTGCTGGCCCCGTGAGCCAGGGCACGCGCGGGCGCGCTCGACATCATTCCATTCCCAGCGCCGCCTTGTAGACCTCCAGCACCGCCTCTTCCTCGGCGATTTCGTCGGGCTTGCGCTTGCGCAGCGCGATGATCTTGCGCAGCGCCTTGGTGTCATAGCCGCGCCCCTTGGCCTCGGCCATCACTTCCTTCTGTTGGTCGGCGATGTCCTTCTTCTCGGCTTCCAGATGCTCGTAGCGCTCGACGAACTGGCGCAATTCGTCGGCGGTCACGCCGTAGCTGTCGGGGGTGGACATGGGGGCTCTCCTGCCTGTGGGTGTTTCGGCCGTTCCTAGTCCGGCCACCTTCCCGTCGCAAGGCCAGCCTGCGCCCCGTGCCCGGCTTGCGCCGGACCCGCTTCCGCGCTACGCCGCGGCAAGGGACGCGGCGCGGAGGACGGGATATGGACTGGCTGATCTGGACCGGGGCGGCGGTGTCGCTGATCGGTGTCGTCATCCTGATCTGGTGCGCGACCATCGCGCTCCGCGCCCGGCGCGAGGCCACGGACGAGGCCGATCTGCGCGCCCGCCTGCACCGCGCGGTCCTGATCAATTTCGGCGCGCTGGCAGTGTCCACGTTCGGGCTGATGATGGTGGTGGTGGGGATCTTCCTCGGCTGACGCGGGACGCGGCCCGATGGCACGGAAAATGGGGATTCCCCGCCCGCACCGGTTGTGCGATACTGCGATATCGCCCGGCAACGGGCACACCCCGGCAGAGGGTATCGAGGCGCATGAGCAGACACCGCCCGGCGATCACGCTGGCTCTTCACGTCACCCTGCTGGCAGGGCTTGGCGGATATTTCGGTTTTGCCGCCGTGCAGGGCAATTTCGGTCATTTCCACCGCGTCCAGATCGAGGCTGAAAATGCCGAACTGCACGAGCGCCGCGATGCGCTGGAAACCGAGCTGGCGCGGCTGGAAAACCGCACCCGGCGGCTGTCCGATGACTGGCTGGATCTGGAACTGCTGGACCAGCAGGCGCGCGACGTGCTGGGCCTGATGCGCCCGGACGAGATCGTGATCCGCTAGGAGGCGGGCGCCCCCGCACCCCGCCCCACAAACCCCTCGCAACCCGCGGCAATATGCGTTATCCGATGGTTTAACGCTGAACTATCGATTGCAACAGCAGGGGGCAAGCCTCATGGCCGCACGCAGGACCACGAAGAAACCCAATGTATCCAAGGAAGAATTGCTGGGCTATTACCGCGACATGCTGCTGATCCGGCGATTCGAGGAAAAGGCCGGGCAGCTTTACGGCATGGGGCTGATCGGCGGGTTCTGTCACCTCTACATCGGTCAGGAAGCGGTTGTCGTGGGGCTGGAAGCGGCGGCCAAGGAAGGCGACAAGCGCGTCACCTCGTATCGCGATCACGGCCACATGCTGGCCTGCGGCATGGACCCGGGCGGGGTCATGGCGGAACTGACCGGGCGCGAGGGCGGCTATTCCAAGGGCAAGGGTGGCTCCATGCACATGTTCAGCCGCGAAAAGCACTTCTACGGCGGCCACGGGATCGTCGGCGCGCAGGTGCCCATCGGCGCGGGGCTGGCGTTTGCCGACAAGTATCTGGGCAACGACAACGTCACCTTCACCTATTTCGGCGACGGTGCGGCCAACCAGGGGCAGGTGTATGAAACCTACAACATGGCGATGCTGTGGTCCCTGCCCGTGGTCTTCGTGATCGA
>SKMI01000041.1 GCA_007121115.1 Paracoccaceae bacterium
CACCCACCCACCCTGCACGCCCCGAGGGCGCTGCCCACGCTGGCGCCTGGGCGGGGCACGGGGTACGATGTTGCCGAACAACGGAATGGGGTGTCGTGAGTCGCGTTGACACCAATCCCCGGCACACCGCGGCTTGGGGACGGGGCTGGTAAGGGAACGGCCGATGCCGCTGCATAACCGCGTGCTGCCCACGGACGAGATGGTTGCCACTCCGGGGCGCGGCCACTTCACTGGCAATCGCGGTGTCCTGCGCTTCAAAGGCGGCTGGCTGGCCGCGCCGCGCTGGACCCACAAGCGCTGGATCATATCCGATCTGTCGCATCCCCGCGGAATCTATCGCGGCCCGCGCCCGGCACGGGGCTGGCTGCCGCTGTTCTTCCTAGATGACGCGGTGGCGCTGGCCGCCGGGCACCGCCCCTGCGCCTTTTGCCGCCCCGCCGCCTATGCCGCCTTCCGGGCGGCCTGGGAACGGGCGCATGGTCCCGTGACCTCGGTCGATGCCATCGACCGGGCGCTCCACGCAGCGCGGGTGACGCGGGCCCGGCAGCAGATCACTCATGCGGCTGACGTAGCCGCGCTCCCGCCGGGTGTTTCGTTGCCATGGAGGGCGTGTCCCGGTTGCTCTCGCAGGCGGGGATGTGCCGGTTCGCAGCGGGCGGGTATGTCTCCGCCGCGGCCCGGCCCAACGGGAGCGGGCGCACCTTCGATGCGCCCGGCGATGGGCGGGAGCCCCCCGTCACCGCGCTTCGCGGCGCAGCGGTGGCATGTTATGCTGTCCGCTCGGACAGCCCGGAGGCCCCCATGTATCCGCTTTCCATCCGCACCGAAGTCGCCCGCCGTCTGGTAGGGCTGCCCCATGTCGGACCCTATCCCGAAATCGGGCCGATCTTCGAACGGCTCGGCGCCGTGCTCGGGGCCGCCGGGGCGTTCCCGGCGGTGCGCGGGATGGTGATGGTCAGCTATTCCGACCCCGAGGCCACGCCCGCCGAAAAGTTGAAGAGTTTCGCCGGGGCGATCATGGATGCCGCCCAGCCGTGCCCGGATGGGCTGGAAGAGCGGGCGCTCGAGGCCGGGCGCTACGCGGTTCTGGAACTCACCGGACCTTATGCGGAACTGGGCAGGGCCTGGGGCTGGCTTTATGCCGAAGGCATCCCCGGTCAGGGCGAGGCCGCCTCGGCCGCGCCCTGTTTCGAGGTCTATCTCAACAACCCGCCGGACACCGCGCCCGCCGCCTTGCGCACCGATCTCTACGCGCCGCTGGCCTGAACCCGAAGCACAAGGGGTATGGTATGGGCGATCCCGCTTGGCCCCTGGGCGGGCAAGGGGGGCGGTGCGGGGCGGTTGCAGCCGCGTCATGCAGTGGTTCAGGGGCCTCAGGACAGGCCCGAACACAATGGCTCAGCGAAACGCGGTCACCACCAGCCGCAGCGCCGTTTCCGGCACATCGGAGAGCGGGGGCAAGCCGCCTTCGGGCGCAGTCATCCAGGCAAAGCCCAGCAGCCCGACAACGGCCAGCGTCAGCGCACCACCCATCCATGGGCGGCGGCCATCGGCCCAGGCGCTGATCCCGGCCAGCAGCGCCAGCGGCACAAGCGCCAGACCCAGCACGTAAGCCGCCTCCGCCGTCATTGGCCGGTTGCTCCCTCTGTTCCCCCCGGACCGGAAGCGCCGCGCACTTCTCCCTATTCCGGGTCGCTCAGCCGGATCAGGTGTTCGGCGCAGGGCGCCACGCGCAGGATGTTCGTGGTCCCCGGAATGTTGAACGGCACCCCGGCGGTAACCACGATCTGATCCGCCTCGGTGGCGAATTCGTAGCGGCGCGTGGCGCGCACGGCGCTGATGACCGCTTCCTTGAACCGTTCGATCTCGGACGTCATCACGCAATGGATACCCCAGGTCAGCGTGAGCCGCCGCGCGGTTTCGACAATCGTGGTCAGCGCGAGGATCGGCACATGCGGGCGTTCGCGCGCCACCAGCGACGCAGTCGTCCCCGACGAGGTGAAACAGCAGATGGCAACGATATCCGTGGTCTCGGCGATCTCGCGCGCGGCGGCGACGATCCCGTCGGCCACGGTCTGATGCGCCACCTTGCGCGAGGCATCGATCACCTCCTGATAGGTGGGATCGCCTTCTACTTCGACGGCGACGGCGTTCATGGTCTCCACCGCCTCGATCGGGTAGTTCCCGGCCGCCGATTCCGCCGACAGCATCACCGCGTCGGCGCCCTCGTAGATCGCGGTGGCCACGTCCGACACTTCGGCCCGCGTGGGCATGGGCGAGGTGATCATGGATTCCAGCATCTGCGTCGCCACGATCACCGGCTTGGCGGCGGCGCGGCACTTGCGGACCAGTTGCTTCTGGATCGGGGGCACGTTCTGGATCGGCAGTTCCACGCCCAGATCGCCGCGCGCCACCATGATCCCGTCCGAAGCGGCCAGGATTTCATCAAAGGCCGTGACCCCGGCGGGTTTCTCGATCTTGCACATGATCGCCGCGCGCCCGTTGACCAGTTCGCGCGCCTCATACACATCGCCCGCGCGCTGGACAAAGGACAGCGCCAGCCAGTCGACGCCCAGATCGCAGACGAATTCCAGATCGGTGCGGTCCTTGTCCGACAGGGCCGCCAGCGGCAGCACCACGTCCGGCACATTCACGCCCTTGTTGTCGGAGATGGTGCCGCCCACCTCGACCACGCAATCGGCGCTCTCGGCATCGCAGCTCTGCACCCGAAGCCGGATCTTGCCGTCGTTGACCAGCAGCCGCGCGCCCGGTTCCAGTGCGGCAAAGATCTCGGGGTGCGGCAGGCAGACCCGGTGGCTGTGTCCCGGCGCCGGGTTCAGGTCCAGGCGAAACTCCTCGCCCTCCTCGATCTCTACCGCCCCGGCGGCAAACCGGCCCACCCGCAGTTTCGGCCCCTGAAGGTCGGCAAGGATTGCAATGGGGCGCCCCAGGTCAGCCTCGACCTTGCGGATGATCGCATGGCGCGCGCGAATGTCATCGTGGCTGCCGTGGCTGAGGTTCAGGCGAAACACATCGGCGCCGGCTTCGAACAGGGCGCGGATGGTCTTTTCGTCGCTCGACGCCGGTCCCAGCGTGGCCACGATCTTGACGTTGCGTTGACGGCGCATGTCGGTCCTTTCTGAATCTGGGGCCGGCAAGACGCACGGCGGCGCACGGTCCCCTGTGCGGCATGCTGGCGGTTCCGCTATACAAAGACATGACACCGCCGCGACACCCTGTTAGCGCCACCAGATATACGAACGCCCGCAGATCGCAACCCTTTCTCCCTTGACCGCGGCCATGCGGGTCAACACCTTGCCAGTGAGATACGGAGGCAAGAGACATGAATGAACAGACCCGCATCGAACTGGAAGCCGCCGCGTTCCGCACGCTTCTGGAACACCTGGACAAGCGCCGCGATGTGCAGAACATCGACATGATGAACCTGACCGGGTTCTGCCGAAACTGCCTGTCGCGCTGGTATCAGGAAGCCGCCAACGCGCGCGGGATCGACATGGACAAGGAAGAGGCGCGCGAAATCGTCTACGGCATGCCCTATGATCAGTGGAAGGCCGAGAACCAGACCGAGGCCAGCCCCGAACAGCAGAAAGCGTTCGACAAATCCTTTGCCGAGAACGTGGGCGGCCCGGCGCCGGGGTCTTCGGGTGGCGGTGCCTGAGGACAGGGCGGGATGAAACCCGCCGAGCAATTGGCGCAATTCGTGCAGCAGGGGCTGCAGGCGGGCCATTCCCCGGAGCGCTTGCGCGCGGCCTTGCTCGAGGCCGGATGGTCTGACGCCGAGGTTGACGGCGCACTGGCAGGCTGGGCGGATGCGGGGCTGGGGGTGCCGGTGCCGCGTCCGCGCGCCTCGGTCTCGGCGCGCGATGCGGCGGTCTACGGGCTGTTGTTCGTGGCGCTGCTGTCGGTGACCTGGAACCTTGTCAGCCTTGGCTTTCGTCTGATCGAGATCTGGGTGCCGGACCCGCTGCAGCGCGGCGGGCGTGATGCGTGGACAAGCAGTTCCGTGCGCTGGTCCATGGCGGCGCTGATCGTCCTGGGCCCGCTGTTCGTGGCGCTGCATATCTTTGCCGAACGCGCGACCTCGCACCGGGGGATGCGGCGGTCCCCCATGCGCAGGCGCGTGGGCGCGCTGGGACTGTTTCTGGCCGCGCTGGTCCTGCTGGGCGATGCGGTCGGCGTGGTCTATGCCGCGCTCAGCGGCGACATGACCGCGCAATTCATCGCCAAGGCCGCGCTGGTCGCCGTGGTGGCGGTGCTGGTCATGCTGTATTTCCGCCGGTTTCTGGAAGAAAGCGCGTGACCCGGATCGCCCTTGCCTTGGCGGCGGTCTGCGTGCTGGCGGTGGTGGCCGGGCTCTGGGCCGTCGGCGGGCCGGGGCAGGCCCGGTCCGAACGGCGCGACGCGCAGCGGATGCAGGACCTGATCGCGCTTGCCCAATACGCCACCTGCATGGTGGAGCAGGCGCAGGGCGGCCAGGGCGGCGACGCCGCGTGCCGCGCGCCTGACCGCACGACCGATCCGCTGACCGGCACGCCCTATGTGGTGGAGGAAACCGCCGATGGCGCCATCCGCGTCTGCGCCGAATTCGAGACCGAAAACCCCCGCGCGCGGGTCCCGCGCCCGCTCGATTTCACGGCCGAGACCGGGTGCCTGACCCGCCGCCCCAACCTGCCGCGCCCGCAACGGGTCCCGGTGCGGCTGTAGCGCTACCTGCGCGTGCCCGCACGCCTTGGCGCGCCGGTGTGGCGCGCGCGTGCAGCGAGCGGGGGGCACCTTATCAGAGCGCCGCCTTGCGGCTTTCCTCGATGTAGATTTCGCGCAACCGCGTCGCCAGTGGCCCCGGCGTGCCATCGCCCAGGCTCACCCCGTCGATCGCCACCACCGGCATCACGAAGGTGCTGGCCGAGGTGACAAACGCCTCATCCGCCGCCTTGGCCTCATCGACGGTGAAGCTGCGCTCCTCCACCGGCATCTGCGCTTCTTCGGCGAACCGCAGCACGGCGGCGCGGGTGATCCCGTGCAGGATGTCGTTGGACAGCCCCCGCGTGACGATCCGCCCGCCCAGGATGATATAGGCGTTGTTCGAGGTCCCTTCGGTCACCTCGCCATCCTGCACCATCCAGGCGTCATCCGCGCCTGCCTTGACCGCCATCATCTTGCCCATGGACGGATACAGCAGTTGCACCGACTTGATGTCCCGCCGCCCCCAGCGGATATCGTCGATGGTGATGACCTTGATCCCCTTCCTCGCCTTCGGGTTGTCCACAAGCGCCGGGTTGGACTGGGTGAACAGCACCACCGTGGGCGGCGTGGTCTCGGGGTCCGGGAACAGGAAATCGCGGTCCCCGGGCGCCCCGCGCGTGACCTGCAGATAGACCATGCCCAGATCCAGCCCGTTGCGCGCCACCAGTTCGCGATGCACCTCCAGCCATTGGTCGCGATCCATCGGGTTGGCGATGTCCAACTCGCCCAGCGACCGCTCCAGCCGCCTGATATGGCCGTCGAAATCGATCAGCTTGCCGTCGATGACCGTGGTCACCTCATAGACCCCGTCGGCCATCAGGAACCCGCGATCAAAGATCGACACCTGCGCCGCATCCTCGGGCAGGTAGTCGCCGTTGACATAGACTGTGCGCATCATCGCATCCGTTTCCCGCTTTTCTCCGCCTCGGCAACATCGCTCTTGCGCGGCCGCCCGCCCTTGCGCCCGTTCAGCCGCGCGGCACTTGCCTTGGCTTCACTCCGCGCCGATCCGGCCCGCGACGCGCGCTGCCGGTCCAGCCAGGCCCTTGTTCCGAACACTTCCGCCAGCAATCCGGGGACGCTCAGATCGAGGTCCAGCCGGGGCCAGTGCAGCCCGTAGCCGATCCCCGAAACCTCAACCTCGGCGCAGGCCTGCGCCTCGGCGTCGGCAAGGCCCTGAATCTCGGTTACGGGGATTTCGACTGCAGCGCCATTCGCAAGCTCGATGCGCAGGGATCGGCTCCGAGCATCGAACGCCGCGGCAACGGCAAGCTCGCCGCGTGCCAGCACGTCCCGACCTCGCCGGTCCGCTGCCTCGATCATGAGGTTCAGATCATCCCCCATGGATTTCCCTCCATTTCGTCAACAGCCTACGCTTTTCCGCCTGCACTTCCATCAAGACCTTCCGAAGGTCGCCGCGCGTGAACCCTGCATGCCAGACAAGCGACAGCCCTTCATCCCCTGACAACTGATTTTTGCTTCGCACCCCTTGCCCACAACATGCATATGGGCGGGTTCATGATCGTTGGTGTAGATCACGAAGCGATACCCGAACGCGCGATGCACCGTCACCATCAGATAAGCCAACTCTGATGGGTTTTCAATGGTGTCATCCCCAGAGTTGCGCTGCCGGTGGATGTACCCCGGCGGTGTCATAGTGCAAGGCATGCGCGCGATCCTCTGCCAGCAGGAGCGGCCCGTCCAGGTCCACCACCTCGGCGCCTTGCGCCACCAGAACCGCCGGCGCCATGGCCAGCGACGTGCCGACCATGCAGCCGACCATGACCCGATATCCCGCCGCCCGCGCCGCGTCGCGCAGGGCCAGCGCCTCGGTCAACCCGCCGGTCTTGTCCAGCTTGATGTTCACCATGTCGTACTTGCCCGCCAGAGCGGGCAGGCTCGCGCGGTCATGGCAGCTTTCATCGGCGCAGACCGGCAGGGGCCGGTCGATCTCCCCCAGCATCCCGTCCGCGCCCGCGGGCAGCGGCTGCTCCACCATCGCCACGCCCAGCCGCAGCAGATGCGGGGCCAGGTCGGCATAGACCTCGGCGCTCCAGCCCTCGTTCGCGTCGATGATGATGCGCGTGTCGGGCGCGCCGCGCCGGACCGCCTCCAGTCGCGGCATGTCCTCGGGCGTGCCCAGCTTGATCTTCAACAGCGGCCGGTGCGCATGACGCCGCGCCGCCGCCTCCATCTTCTCGGGCGCGTCCAGCGACAGGGTGAAGGCTGTCACCTCCGGCCCCGGCGCCGCCAGCCCGGCCAGGTTCCAGACCCGCCGCCCGGCGCGCTTCGCCTCCCAGTCCCAGAGCGCGCAATCCACCGCATTGCGCGCCGCCCCGGCAGGCAGCGCCGCCTGCACCTCGGCGCGCGATATCCCCTCCGGCAACCCCTCGATCTGCGCCCGGACCGATGCCATCGTCTCGCCATAGCGCGCATAAGGCACGCATTCACCTCGGCCCCGCACGCCATCACGCCCGACCGTCACCGTCAGCACATCGGCATGGGTGCGCGAGCCGCGCGCGATGGTGAACACCTCGGCCAGCGCAAAGCGCTCCTCCTCAACCCGCAACACGCCCCGCTCCTTCATCTTGCCCGAAATACCCTGGGGTGAATTGGGCCGAAGGCCCAAGAGGGGCAACGCCCCTCAACCACGCCTCAGACCGTGTCCAGCGCGTCCACCAGCCGCCCGGCCCCGTGGCGATAGGGGTCCACCGTCGGCAGTCCCATCCGCGCCTCGACCTCGGCGCAATAGGCTCGCGCCTCCTCCTCCCCCAGTGCCGCCGTGTTCACCGACACGCCCACCACCGCACACGCCGGGTTCGCAACCCGTGCCAGATGCAGCGACGTGTCGCGCAGGTCCTCCAGCGACGGCAGACCATAGTCCGGCAACCCGCGCATATGCGTCCGCGTGGGCTCATGGCACAGGATCAGCGCATCGGGCTGACCACCATGGATCAGCGCCAGCGTGACCCCGGAATAGGAGACATGGAACAGCGACCCCTGACCTTCGATCAGGTCCCAGTGGTCCGCGTCATTGTCGGGCGTCAGCCATTCGATGGACCCGGCCATGAAATCGGCAATCACCGCGTCCAGCGGCACGCCGTCGCCGGTGATCAGGATGCCGGTCTGCCCGGTGGCCCGAAAGCTTGCCTTCATGCCGCGCGCCACCATCTCGCGCTCCATGCAGAGCGCGGTGTACATCTTGCCGATGGAGCAATCGGTGCCCACCGCCAGACAGCGCTTGCCGCGCCGCTTCTCGCCATTGGCGATCGGGTATTTCACCGACGGCACCCGCACGTCATGCAGCGTTCGCCCCGTCGCTTCGGCCACCGCCTTCAGGTCGGGCTCGTCGCGCAGCAGGTTGTGCAGGCCGGAGGCCAGGTCGAACCCTTCCTCCAGCGCCGTCACCAGCACCTTCTTCCACGCCGCCGAGATCACGCCGCCCCGGTTGGCCACGCCGATCACCAGCGTCCTGGCGCCCGCCGCCTTTGCCTCGGCCAGCGTCATGTCCTGCAGACCCATGTCGGCGCGGCAGCCTGCCATGCGGAACTGGCCGATGGCGAAATCGGGGCGCCAGTCCTTGATGCCTTGCGCGACTTTCGCCGCCAGCGGGTCGGGCGCATCGCCGAGGAACAGCAGATAGGGCGTCTGGATCATCGTCGCCTCCGGTTCGGAACAAGTTGACGCAAGACTACGCATTTCCGACACACGTTTCGCAGAAATCCCGGGCGGTTTCGATAGTCTCTGCGCAGAACACATCGCAGCGGGCGGATTCTGCCGCAGAATCGTGCAGGCGCTGCGTTTGCCGCATTGCGGCATGAAAACCGCGCAGGTGCAGAATTCGCCTTGCGCCCGCCTGCGCAACAATCTATCCGGTCCGCAACGCCAGACGCAACATCATGACCCTGACAAATACACGAGGTGCCGCATGAGCTTCCGCCTGCAACCCCCCCCGCCCGCGCGCCCGAATCGCTGCCAGATCTTCGGCCCCGGCTCGCGCCCGGCGCTGTTCGAGAAGATGGCGGCAAGTGCTGCGGATGTGATCAACCTTGATCTGGAGGACGCGGTCGCCCCCGATGACAAGGACGCCGCCCGCGCCAACATCATCGCCGCCACGCACGAGGTCGACTGGGGCACCAAGGTGCTGAGCGTGCGTATCAACGGGCTGGACACGCCCTGGTGGTATCGCGATGTGGTCGACCTGCTGGAACAGGCCGGGCCGCGGCTGGACCAGATCATGATCCCCAAGGTTGGCTGCGCGGCGGACATCTACGCCGTGGACGCGCTGGTCACGGCGATCGAGGCCGCAAAGGGCCGCGAGAAGCGCATAAATTTCGAGGTTATCATCGAGTCCGCCGCCGGGATCGCCCATGTTACCGAAATCGCCGCCGCCTCGCCCCGGCTGGTGGCCATGTCGCTGGGCGCGGCGGATTTCGCCGCCTCGATGGGGATGGCGACCACCGGTATCGGCGGGACGCAGGAAAACTACTACATGCTGCATGAGGGCGCGCGGCACTGGTCCGATCCGTGGCACTGGGCGCAGGCGGCCATCGTGGCGGCGTGCCGGACCCATGGCGTGCTCCCCGTGGACGGACCCTTCGGCGACTTTTCCGACGACGAAGGCTTTCGCGCGCAGGCCCGGCGCTCGGCCACGCTGGGGATGGTGGGCAAGTGGGCGATCCATCCGAAACAGGTGGCGCTGGCGAACGAGGTGTTCACCCCGTCCGAGGCGGCGGTGACCGAGGCGCGCGAGATCCTGGAGGCGATGGAGGCCGCCAAGGCCCGCGGCGAAGGCGCCGCGGTCTACAAGGGGCGGCTGGTGGATATCGCCTCGATCAAGCAGGCCGAGGTGATCGTCCGCCAGGCCGAGATGATCGCGGGCTGAACGCCCGCGCGGCTCCGCGCAAAGGGCGCCACTGCTCTGGGGGCGTTCAGCCCGCGGGCCGCGGTGCGACCGGGGTGCCATCCTGAACGCGGTCGCCGGGGAAGGCCACCACCTGCGCCCCGGCGGTGATCCCGCCCAGCACCTGCGCGCGTTCCCCGTGGCGCTGGCCGATCTCGACCGGGGTCAGGCGTGCCAAGTCTTCCTCGACCCGGAACACCGCCCAGCCGCCATCATGGCGAAAGAGTGCGCTCAACGGCACCTGCAGCACGTCGTCGCCTTCCCAGACGACTACGCGGACGAAGACGCGGAAGCGTTCGCCCAGACCTGCGCGGCTGTCCGCGGCGCCGTCGAAATCCAGGATCACACGCACGCGCTGTTCCTCGATCCCCAGTGCCGAAACGCGGGTAAAGGCCGCCGGATCCACCCGGCGCACCGTCGCCTCCAGCACGCCCTCGCCGCCCCAGCGGTCCACCAGTGCGCGCGCGCCGGGACGCACCCGCACCGCGTCGGTGGACAGAAGGTCCAGCTCGATCTCCAGCGCGTCCAGATCGCCGATGGTCAACAAGGGCGCCCCGGCCTGCACCAGGCGTGCGGACATGTTGTCCACGTCCAGCACCGTGCCGCTGGTGGGCGCGGTGATCTCCACGCAACACTCGCCGGGCGCGCGTTCGGGGTCGGCCATCTCCGGGTCGACCAGTTGCGCCTGCGCGCGGGCCAGCGTGGCGCGTTGGAGGTCGCGCTGGGATTGCGCGGCCTCCAGTGCGCTGCGGGCGGTGCGGGCGGCGGCCTCGGCGTCCTCCAGCGTGCGGCGCGGGATCACGCCACGTTCGGCCAGCTCGCGGTTCCGCGCGAGGGTCGATTCGGCGTGTTCCAGATCCGCCTGCGCACGCTCCAGGTTGAATTCTGCCACGCGCAGCGCGGCCTCGGCCTCGGTCACCGCGGCTTCGGCCTGCAGCCGCGACCGGGCATCCAGCAGCGCGGGCGTGGCCGGGCGGATCACCGCCACCACGGTTTCGCCCCTGAGCACCGTGTCGCCCACGCTGACCGGCGAGCGCGTGGTGGTCCCGGTCGATGGCGCGGTGACCAGATAGGGGTCGCGCACGCGCGTCACCCCCTCGGCGGCGACCGTCACCTCCATGGGGCCGCGCGTGACCTCGGCCATGTCCACCGACACCGGGTCCGGGGTAAAGGCCCACCACAGCCCGCCCGCAACGGCAATCACTGCCACCCCGCCTGCCAGCTTGCTCCAGATGCGCATTGCTCTCTCCTATTCCCGTGCCTTCAGCGCCATGGCCAGGTCCATCCGGTCCAGCCGCCGCCGCACCAGCAGCACCGAGCCCAGCGCGGCCAGAAACACCGCGACCGAGGCCATGGCATAGGTCCGGCGCGAAATCGCGAAAGGTATGTAAACCGTGTCGGTGGACAGTGCTTCGGTCATCCCCTCGGCGAACCAGGTGCCCAGCACCCAGCCCAGCGGGATCGCTACCACGGTCAGAAGCATCATCTCGCCCACCAGCACATAGCCGACCTGCGCGCGTGAAAAGCCAAGCACCCGGAGGCTTGCCAGTTCATACGAGCGTTCGGATAGCTGGATGCGGGCGGCGTTGTAGATCACACCGATGGCGATCAGCACGCCGATGATGGTGTAGATCACGATCATGGTCAGCAGGTTCTCGGACACGGTCTCGTCGAACTGGCGGCGCACCTCGGCCCAGTCCGAAAGCCCCGCCAGCGCCGGGGTGCGCTTGACCTCTTCGTAAAGCGTGTCCATCGCCGCCGGGTCGGCCAGCAGGTGGATGTGGGTGACGCGCGGGGCCATGCGCATGGCCTCGAACAGGGCGGGGGCGGCGATATGCGCTTCCTGGCCCAGCCCCTGCGCGATCACGGCCATCAGCGGCAACTCCAGCACCTCGCGCGGGGGTGCCATCAGTTCGACCGCCAGCATGTCGCCCGGGCGCGCACCCAGATCGCGGGCCAGCATTTCCGGCAGAACCACGCCCTGCGGCGGCAGCGTCACCGGCAGGCCACCGTCATCCACCAGCCGCTGCAGCGTGGCCCCCGGAAAATGCCCCTGCAGCGCGCTCAGCCGCTCGCGCGGGCCGTGGATCAGCCGCACGGGCACGCCGTAGCCGCCCTCGGCCTGCAACACGCCGGGCAGGGTCAGCGCATCGGAGACGGCGATTTCCGGCGCCGATTGCGCCAGCGTCAGGGTCATGTGCTGGCGGTTGGACTGGGTGAAGACGCTGTCGGTCAGCACCTCGAGCGAATCGAACAGGAAATACGAGGACACCAGCACCCCTACCGACGCCGAGACCCCGAAGAGCGTGATCGCCGCCCGCCCCGGCCAGCGCAGGATCGAGCGCAGGATCATCATGGTGGTCTGGCGGAACTGCAGCCAGGCCATTGCCCGGTCGGCGGCGCCGCGGCTGAAGCGGGGCGGCGCGGGGGGCGACATCGCCTCGGCCGGGTTCAGCCGGACCGAGGCCCAGACCGCCCGCGCGCCCCCCAGCACCGCCGTGGCCAGCCCAAGCACAGCGGCCAGCGCCATGGGGCCCGCGCCGCTGTCGCGGACAAGGTAGGGAAAGCCGAAGAATTCCTGATAGATGAACAGCATCCCGTCGGTCAGCCACCAGCCGATGATGCCGCCCAGGACCACGCCAACGACCCCGATCATCCCGGCGAGCTTGAGGTAATGCGCCGCGATCTCGGCGGTGGTGTAGCCCACGGCCTTCATCAGGCCGATCTGCGTGCGCTCCAGCGCGATCAGCCGCGTCAGCACCATGTTCACCAGGAACGCCGAGACCAGCATGAAGATCGGCGGCAGATAGGTCGCCAGCGCCGCAAGCTGCTGCAATTCGCCCGAGATGAAATTGTGCGACATCTGGCGGGCACGGTCATGGGCGCCGGTGCCGCCATAGGGCGCCAGCATACGGTCCAGCGCCGCCTTGACCGCGCGCGGGTCGGCATCGCGGGTCAGGGTCAGGGTGATGTCATTGACCGCGCCGTCCATGTTCTGCGCGCTGGCGGCGGCGCGTTCGGTCATCCAGACGACGCCGGTGCGGCGCTCGTCGGGGATCATCTCGCCGGGGCTGACGGTATAGATGAATTCGGGCGAAAGCGCCCAGCCGGCCACGGTGAGCGCGCGCAACTGCCCGCCGATGATCCCGTCGAAGTGCGCGCCCGGCTCCAACCCGTTGGCACGGCCAAAGGCTTCGTTGACCAGCACTTCGCCTGCCGCATCGGGGTCCGGCATCCGCCCGTGGCGCAGGAGCGGCCGGTTTAGCATCCGCGAAGGGTCTTCGGGCAGCGAGACCACGCGCGCCACCGCCGGTTCCACCATCCCTTCGATGTCCAGCACCGCGTAGAATGCGATCCGCCCCTCGGCGCGCGAGACCCCGTCGATGGCGGCCACGGCATCGACCACCGACACCGGCGCGCGGGTCACGGGGGCGAAGATATCGGCAAAGGCGTGGCGCTCGTAATAGGTCCGCTTGCTGTCGACCAGCGTGCGCTGGGTGGCGTTGGCGGCGACCAGCAGCATCACCCCGCAGCCCAGCACCAGCGCAATCGCCAGCGTCTGCGCCCAGATGCGGCGCAGGTCGCGCAGGAGCTTGCGGTCGAGCGCTCTCACCACGACACCTCGGATGGCGCGATGCGCTCCGTGTTCACCTCGTCCCGGACCACGCGGCCATCGGCGAGCACGATCACCCGCTCGGCGATGCGCTGGATATCGGCGTTATGGGTGATCAGCACCGTGGCGGTGCCCAGATCGGCGTTGACCTGCGCCAGCGCTTCGAGCACCTGCACCCCGGTCTTGCTGTCCAGCGCCCCGGTGGGTTCGTCGCACAACAGAACCTCGGGGCGCTTGGCGATGGCCCGCGCGATGGCCACGCGCTGCTGCTCGCCGCCCGAAAGCTCGGCGGGGAAATGGTCCATCCGGTCGGGCAACCCGGCGCGTTCCAGCGCTTCCTCGGGGGTCATGGGGTTCTTGGCGATCTCGGTCACCAGCGCGATGTTTTCGCGCGCGGTCAGGCTGGGCACCAGATTGTAGAACTGGAAGACGAAGCCCACATGGTCGCGCCGGAAGGCGGTCAGTTGCCGGTCGCTGGCGCGCGTCAGGTCACGGTCACGGAAGAAAACCTTGCCCTCGGTGGGCGTGTCCAGCGCGCCGAGGATGTTCAGCAGCGTCGACTTGCCGGACCCCGAGGCGCCCAGCAGCACCACCATCTCGCCCTCGCGCAAGGCAAGGTCCACGCCGCGCAGGGCATGCACCTCCACCGCGCCAGTGCGATAGACGCGGGTCACGCCCTCGGCCCGGAACACGGGCTGGGTGGTCTGGTCAAGTGTGCGTGTCATCGCCGGAGCCTATCCCAGACAACACCAAGGGTATTTGACCTGACGCAAACCCGGTTTTCAATCCTGCGTTTCGGGCTCGGGCGTCGGGTCTTCGGCGGCCTGGGCGCGGGCGGCCTGCAGCAGGGCGCGGGGGCGGGCGGCGGCGGCGTAGTGGGTGATGCGTTCGGCATGTGCGGCGAAGCGGCGCAGCCAGCGCAGGCTGTCGGTCAGCGCGAACAGCCGCGCGGGCGGCAGGCCCGAGCGCATGATCTCGCGCCGCAACCGGGCCTCGCGCGCGGCCAGATGGCGGTTCAGCTGCTCCAGCCGGACGCGCACATCCTCGCCCGCCACATGCCGCGCCATCACCGCGCCCAGATAGCGCGCGTAGCGGCGCAGCTTCGGATCGCTCAACGCGCCGGTCATGCGGTTGGTCTGCCCGGCGCGATAGAGCAGGCGTTGCAGGTGGTCCTGCAGGTGCAGCAGCGCCTCGTTCCGTTCCAGTCTGGATTCGCGGTCGGGGGGCAGCGAGACCTGGGCCTGGAAGTCGTGCATCTCGTCCAGCGTTTCCGAACAATCGGCGATCATCGGCTTGATGGGGACGGGCCCGGCACCGGGGCGCATGGCCGTTGAAAGCGCGGTGAAGGCGCGGGCGGTCACGCCATCGGCGGCGACGCTCAGCGCATCGAGCGCGGCGGCCGGTTCGGCCAGCGCCTGCTTGTTGAGCGGCGCGCTGAGCGGGCGCACCGTTTCGGGGATCAGCCGTTCGATGCCCCGCGCGAAGGGTTGGACCAGCGGCAGCATCACCGCGGTGCCGATCACGTTGAACCCGGTGTGGAACACCACCAGCGCCAGTTGCGCCTGCCCGCGCGCGCTGTCTGCGTCCATGACCGCGCCGACGATATCGATGAAACCCAGCGCCAGAATGCCGCTGATCGCATGATAAAGGATGTTCGCGACAGCCGTGCGCCGCACCGCGATCGACCCGCCGATGGTGGCCAGCAGCGGCGTGAAGGTGGTGCCGATGTGCATGCCGATGACCAGCGCCGCGCCCTGATGGAAGCTGATAGCGCCGGTGGCCAGCAGCACCAGCGTCGCCGCCACCCCGGCGCTGGAGGATTGCGTGACCAGCGTGATCACCAGCCCCAGCACCAGCAGTTGCAGCCGCCCGGCGAGCGTGGGTGCGGGAAAGCTGTCGGGGGTCAGCCGGTCCTCGTAGGCGGCCATGCCGTCCTGCATCAGATCAATGCCCAGGAACACCAGGCACAGCCCCGCCACCGCCACGGCCACCCGCGCGGTCTGCCCGCTGCTGAGCACGCGCAGAAGCGCGGCGAGGAACAGGATCGGCAGCGCGACCTCGGACAGTGGCAGCCGGAAGCCCAGGAACAGCACCATCCAGCCAGTGATCGTGGTGCCCACGCTGGCGCCGAAGATGATGCCCAGCGCCTGCTGGAAGCTGAGCATCCCGGCGCCGACAAAGCCGACGGTGGTGACCATGGTCGCGGTCGAGGACTGCACCGCCGCCGTGGTCGCCGCCCCGGTCAGCGCGGCGGACAGCGGCGTGCGGGCAAAGCCTGCCAGCACATCTCGCGCCCGGTCCGAGGCGATCTGGCGCAGCGCGTCGGTCATGGACTGCATCCCGAACAGGAACAGCCCGACCCCGCCGAGAAGAAGAAACAGGTCCGTTGTCATGGGGTTGTCATAATCGGCTGTTGCCGCCGTGCCCAGAGGCTTTGCACGCCGCTCTGCGCGCCGCGCCGCGGCTGGCGGGATGCCGCCCGGGCCACCTGGGGACGGCTTGATTGGTGCGCAGGCCCCATGCTAGCGCTACCGAAGCGACGCATTGCCCGAAGCGCGGAAAGTCCTGACCATGCCGAGTTCCCGCCACGCCCTGCGCGGCCCGCTGCTGGCGCTGCTGGCCTTCATGCTGTTTTCCGCCCATGACGCAGTGGTCAAGACGCTGGGCGGCAGCTACGCGGCGTTCCAGATCGTGTTTTTCAGCGTGCTGCTGGGTCTGCCGCTGGCCATGCTGATGCTCATGCGCGACCGCACCGATGGCACACTGCGCCCACGTTATCCGGGCTGGACGGCGCTGCGGACCGGGGCTTCGGTGATGACCGGAGTGTCAGTGTTCTATGCGTTCTCGGTGCTGCCGCTGACGCAGGTCTATGCGATCCTGTTCGCCGCGCCCCTGCTGATCACGGTGCTGGCGGTGCCGGTGCTGGGCGAGAAGGTGGGTATCCACCGGGGCGGCGCGGTGCTGCTGGGGCTGGTGGGGGTGCTGATCGTGCTGCGCCCCGGTGGCGGCGAGGGGCTGTCGCTGGGCCATGGCGCGGCGCTGCTGGGTGCTGTGGGCAGTGCGCTGGCTTCAATCATCGTGCGCCGGATCGGGGCGGCAGAGCGCAGTGTTGTGCTGCTTCTGTATCCGATGATGGCGAATCTGGTGGTCATGGCGCTGGCGCTGCCTTTCGTCTATCAGCCGATGCCGCTGTTGGATTTCGCCTCGATCGGGGTGATCGCGGCGCTGGCCTTTATCGGCACACTTTGCGTGATCGCCGCCTACAAGGCGTCCGAGGCGGTGCTGATCGCGCCGATGCAGTATTCGCAGATCCTCTGGGCGGCCCTGCTGGGTTGGCTGTTCTTCGACGAATTGCCGGACGGGGCGACGGCGCTGGGCGCGGGGGTGGTGATCCTGAGCGGGCTCTACATCCTGTTCCGCGAAGGGCGCGCCAATGTATCGGTCAACCGTCCCGTCCTGCAGACCCGTTCGCGCCCCGAGACCGGGACCGCCCCGCGCGCGAGTGCGCTGGAGCAGATCGGTGCCCGGGACGGAGAGGACGGACCGCCGCGCTGAGGCCCGCAGGGTGCGCGCAATGGCAGGGGGGAG
>SKMI01000070.1 GCA_007121115.1 Paracoccaceae bacterium
GCCCGCAAGCACGGTGTCCAGGGACGGCGTCAATGGCGCAAGGTGCATCTGGCCATGGACACCGCCACCTCCGACATCCGCGCAGTCGAGTTCACCCCTAGCCGGGACGGCGACAGCCCCGTCCTGCCGGACCTGCTCGACCAGATCCCCCAGGACGAAGACATCGGCACCGTGACGGCCGACGGCGCCTACGACACCCGCCGCTGCCACAATGCCATCATCGCGCGAGGCGGCACGCCAATCATCCCGATCCGGAAGAACGGCCGGCCGTGGAAAGATGACTGCCCAGCTGCCCGGGCGCGCAACGAAACCCTGCGCGCCACGCGCCACTACGACCGGGCCTTCTGGAAGCGATGGACAGGGTACCACGCCCGCAGTCGCGCCGAGGCCAAGATGCGAGGCCTCAAGACCTTCGGTGAGCGCATCGCCGCAAGAGATCCCGACCGCCAAACCGCCGAAATCCACATCCGCGTAGCCCTCATGAACCGCTTCAACGCCCTCGACACCGCCGAGATCGTCCGCGTGCCTCGACCCTCAAGGGGAAAGGGGAAGCCCCGCCTCAGGCCACCTTTCTGCAACAACGCCGTTCCGGGCCGGGACCTGCGCGAATGCGCTTTTCATCACTCCCGCCGTCCCCGGAACCAGGTACGGGCGTCCAGCAAAATCCGAAACGCCGGTGCGGGCACCCCGCCCCGCGACCCGGAAGCGCGATTCACCGGGCGTCCGCCGCCTTCTTGTGGCAGCAGCAGATGGGATGGCAGTGCCACCGGGGATAGCGCCCCGGGGCGGGGTGCTTTCGGACGCGCGGTCGTATATGTCCAGCGCCTGGTGGATGGCCATTTGTCCGGGGCTGGCGAACTGCCCGGCCGTGGCGGGGTGAACCTGCTTGAAGACAGATCGCGCAACCAGTTTGACGCCAAACCGAAGACCAACCGAAGAAGGCAAGACCCATGATCACACGCAGCCATACCGAAACCATGGACGGCGCTCATCGCGCGCTCTTGTGCGCAAGCGGCCCGTGGGTCCATTTCACCGGAGTGCAGCCCGGCAATCTGGACGGCGACATCAAGGCCCAGGCAAGCGATGTCCTGACCCGGCTGGAGGCGCTGATGGCCGATGCGGGCGTGGCGCAAAGGGATCTCTTCACCGTGACCATCTGGCTGAAGGACATGCGCTATTTCTCGGGGCTGAATGCGGTCTGGAATGGCTGGGTGGACAGCGCCGACCCGCCCGCGCGCACCTGCGTTTCGGGCGAGCTATACCGCCCGGACCTGCTGCTGGAAATCGTGGCGGTCGCCTATCGCGCGGAGCCTGCGGCATGAGCATTCAGAAATCCGGACGCATCGACGGGTTGGGGCCGAAGATCTTCCTCGGCTCGGCGGCGGGGGACATGGCATCGGTCTGCCTGACAGCCCCGGACAGGGGCGCCGATTTCGTCGGCCAGACCCGCGATATCCTGGCCGTGATCGACGACCTGCTGGCCGAAATGGGCAGCAGCCATGACCAGATCGTGGCGGTGCAGCTCTGGCTGGCCGACATCGCGGACTGGCCCGCATTCGTGCCGCTCTGGAACGCCTGGATCGATCCGGAAGCCCCGCCGGGGCTGTCGGTGGTGGAAATGGCGGCCTCGCGCCGCGACTCGCTTCTGGAAATCCGCGCCTGGGCCACGCGCAACCCCGGTCAGGCGGCACAGCTGCCGGATCAGGCCGCAGAATGACCCTGGGACACGCGCTTTCTGATGCTTCTGAACCTGTTTGACACCACGGTGTAATGGTGCGGTCCTTTCGCAGGAATGGAAGGAAGCATGATGGGACAGGTTCGTGACGAGAACGCCACGACCACGCGCGCGCTCGGGGCTCTACAACAACGCCGTGTGCGACGGCCGATGCACTGCCAGGACGGAGATCCGGATCAAGCCCATGCAGGGCAAGGTCCCGGCTACGCATCATCGGAAAACGAAGACTTCAGCCAGTCCTCGAACAGCTCTGTTTCCGGCTTGCGCGGCCTGAGGGACTTTGGCCGGGCGAGATAATGTGATTGCGAGAACGGAAACGGGTCGCCGATCATGCCGATCTCATGATGCCCCCGGGCCGCTTGGCGGGCAAACCGTGTCAGGATCGTCGCGCAACCGGCGTTTGCCATCACAAGTGCAAGGGCGGCCATGCTGGTATCGACCGAATAGGCCGGTGCGGTGTCCGGCGGCTCGAGTCCGGCGGCGGTGAAGTAGCGCGTCCAGGTGTCGTCATATCCAAGGATGTATATGAGTGGTTGATCCCTGAGGTCGCTTGCGCCGCCTATGGTCTCGATCCTTTGACGGCTGGCCACCGGGGTGATCGTTTCGGTGGATATGACCTCGCTCGGTCCGTCGAATTCTTCGCTCCGCCCCAGTCGCAGATCGACGTCGATATCTTCGTCAGCGGCGGAATGTGCCCAGATCGTCGACACAAGCCGCACGTTGATGCTGGGATACTGCGCCTTGAAATCCGGCAGGTGCGTCGCCAGCCAAAGCGCCGCGGTCGATATCGGTGCGCGCACGGTGATGCGCCTCTCATCCTCCATGCCGAAAAGATTGGTTGTCGCGGCACGGATGTCCCCCAGGGCCTGTCCGACCGAGAGCAGATAGGCCTCGCCCTCCGAGGTCAGGTGCAGATGGCGGGCCTGGCGAACGAACAACTGGCATTTCAGCGCCGCCTCCAGTGACCGGATGTGCAGGCTGACGGCTGTTTGTGTCAGCCCCAGCTCCTTGCCCGCCAGGGTGAAATTCTGCAGCCTCGCTGCGGCTTCAAAAGTCCTGAGCCAGACCAGATTGGGAAGGCGAGAGGGCATTTACCACCAAGAAATTTTGGTCATGATTGCCGTTTAATATCATTTTACGCAAGGCGGATGCTGCTGCATACCGCCCGTAGGGACGGTCGCAGCCTGCGTGAGAACCTGCGTGATCAAAATAGCGCCACCCAGGTCAGGCCCGGCCAGAAAAGGAAACGCCATGAGCCTTGATACCGCGCAGAACATGAGCCACTGGCAGGAACGCACCGAGCTTGCCGCCGCCTTTCGATGGACCGCGCGGCTGAACATGCACGAGGCGGTGGCGAACCATTTCAGCCTCGCGGTCAACGCGGATGGCTCGCAGTTCCTGATCAACCCCAATCAGGCGCATTTCGCGCGCATCCGGGCATCCGAGCTTCTGCTGCTGGACGCCAATGACCCGGATGTGCTTGACTGGCCCGATGCGCCGGACCCCACGGCCTGGGGTCTGCACGGCTCCGTCCACCGGCGCTGTCCGCACGCGCGCTGCGTGATGCATGCGCATTCGATCTTTTCAACCGTGCTTGCCTCGCTCGCGGACAGCACCCTGCCGCCGATCGATCAGAACACCGCCACTTTCTACAACCGCGTGGTGATCGACGAGCAGTTCGGCGGGTTGGCGTTCGAGGAGGAGGGCGAGCGCTGCGCCGCCATGCTGACCGATCCGTCGAAAAAGGTGATGGTAATGGGCAATCATGGCGTTCTGGTGCTGGGCGACAGTGTCGCCGATGCGTTCAACCGGCTCTATTATTTCGAACGCGCGGCCGAGACCTATATCCGCGCCCTGCAAACCGGACAGCCGCTGCGCGTGATTCCGCCCGAGATCGCCGAGAGGACAGCCCGCGAGCTTGAGGATTACCCGGGCCAGGCCGAGGCGCACCTTGGCGCAATCCGCGCGATCCTCGATCACGAAAACGCCGACTACGCCACCTGAATCCCGGAACCAGACCCCCCAACCCGAAGCCCCGAACCCAAAGCCCCGAAACCCGAGCGAGAAGATGACCCAGATCACCCTGAGCAACACCGGCCTGACGGTTCCGCTTTCGGCGGGCGAGGCCTATTTCAATTACTGCTGGCTGCGCGATGCCTGCCCCAGCTGCATCGACAACCAGACCCGCGAACGCGTCTTCGACGTTGCCTCCTTGCCGGAACTTCCCCGCGCGCGCGCCGCGTGGCTGGACAGCGACGCGGTTGTGATCGACTGGCAGGGCGAAAGCCACGTCAGCCACATACCGCTGTCGCTGCTGGAGACCTTTGCCGCCCGCGGTCGCGCCGAAGACCCCGCTGACCTGCCGCCGAAGCTGTGGCACGCGGATCGCGCGCGGTACTTCACCCGTGTGCCCCAACAGGCCGTTCTGAGCGATCCGGACGCCCGCGCGCGCCTGACCCGCGCCCTGATCGAAGACGGAATCGCCATCGTCACCGATATGGCAGCCGACAAGGACAGCCTGCCGCGCCTGGTCAACGCAATCGGACCGATCACGCCCTCGGCCGAAGGGCTGTTCTTTGACGTCCGGGTCGAGATCGCGCCGACGAATCTGGCCTTCACCGCTGGCCCGCTGGAAATGCACACCGATCTGCCGGGGGAAGAGGCCGCCCCCGGCGTGCAATTCCTGCATTGCCTTGAAAACACCGTCGAAGGGGGGCTTTCGCTGTTCCTGGACGGCGCTGCCGTGGCCGAAGCCCTGCGCGAGGAGGACCCCGAGGCCTTTCGCCTGCTGGCCAGCTACAAGATCCCGTTCTTCTATCGTCACGACAACTGGGATTATCGCGCCCATCAGCGCGTGATCGAAACCGATCCGGAGGGGCGCGTCACCGGCGTCACCATTTCCCAGCACCTTCAGGATGCGCTGGACCTGCCGCAGGACATGCTGGACAGCTACTACCCGGCCTACATCAGGTTTCTGAAGATGATGCAGGAGCCGCGTTTCCTTGTGCGCTTCCGGTCCGAGGCCGGCAATTGCGTGATCTTCGACAATCACCGGATCGTGCACGGCCGCGAAGGGTATGTCGCCGACAGCGGAAAACGTCATCTGCGCGGCTGCTACACCGACCGGGGCGCCTTGCGTTCGACCTATCGTGTCCTGGCGAAACAGGGCCATTCGGGCCTCAGCCAAGCCGAAAACGCGTTCCCGGACATGGAGAACCGCTTCCAGGCCTCGCCCGAAACGGCGAACGACCCCGCGCCGGTGACGCAGAATGCGGCTCAGGCGCAAAATTAGGGATCGCGGTGATAGCAGGGCATCTCGCCCCGGACAACGCAGGCAGCAAGCTGGCCGGCAGCCTGGGGCGCAATTGACATGACGCGGTTGTGCAGGACCGCAACCGCGAAACCACCCGGA
>SKMI01000191.1 GCA_007121115.1 Paracoccaceae bacterium
ATGACCGGGGGCGAACTGGACCTGGCCATCGAAGGGCGCGGCTATATCGAGGTGACGCTGCCGGACGGGCGCCCGGCCTACACCCGCGACGGCGCGCTCCAGCGCACGGGCGACGGGCTGATCGTCACCTCGGACGGGTTCGAGGTGGCGCCGGGGATCACCATCCCGCTGGAGGCACGGTCGCTGTCGATCAACGCCGAGGGCGAGGTCTGGGCCTATTTCCGTGACCGGGTGGAGCCCGAGCGGCTGGGCCAGCTCACCCTGTCGAGCTTCACCAACGAAAAGGGGCTCGAGGCGATCGGGTCCAACCTGTTCGCGGAAACCGCGGCCTCGGGCCCGGCGTTTCAGGGCGATCCGGGCACCGACGGGCTGGGCACGCTGCGGCAAGGGTATCTGGAGGAAAGCTCGGTCGACGCGGTGCGCGAGGTGACCGAACTGATCAAGGCGCAGCGCGGCTACGAGCTGAACGCCAAGGTCATTACCGCCGCCGACCAGATGCTCGCCTCGACCACGCAGGTGCGCTGATGGACCGCCTGGGCGCAACGATCACGGGCCGGGCACGTGCGGCGCTGGGCGGTGGCGCGTTCCTTGGTGTACTGCTCATGGCACTGCCCGTGGCGGCCGAGGCGCTGGTCGCCACGCGGCTGGTGCGCGCGACCGAGGTGCTGGCCGCCGAAGATATCACCCGCTCCGCCGCGCAGGTGCCGGGCGCCGCCACCGACCCGATGCAGGTGCTGGGACTGGAAGCCCGGGTCGCGCTCTATCCGGGTCGCCCGGTGCTGCTGTCGGACCTGGCGCCTGCGGCAGTGGTGGAACGCAACCAGCCTGTGCGGCTGGTCTATCGCCAGGGCGCGCTTCTGATCATGGCCGAGGGGCGCGCGCTGGAACGTGGCGCGTTGGGGGCGCCGCTCCGGGCGATGAACCTCACCTCGCGCAGCACCGTGACCGGGACCGTGACCAGCGACGGCACCGTGGAAGTCTTTGGAAACCGATGACGGAAGGGCAATCGCAGATGGGCGGAACCAGAACATCCTTCGGAGCGTATCGTGGCGCGGTGGCTGCCCGCGCTTGCGGGCTGCTGCCGCTGCTGCTGGCGCTCGTGCTGACCGCCGGATGCCAGCCGCTGCGCGAGGTCGGGCGCGCGCCCGAGTTCACGCCCACCGGTGGAACCCAGTCGCATCACGCGCTCTATAACGTGCCGCTGCCGGAAACCACCGACCGGCGCGCGCCCGGGGATGGCGCCTCGCTCTGGTCGGCCAGCCAGCGCTCGCTGCTGGGCGACCGGCGCGCGGGGCGGCAGGGCGATATCCTGACCGTAGTGATCGAGATCGACGAACGCGCCGAAATGTCCAGCAATTCCGGGCGCAACCGCAGCGGCAACCAGTCCATGGGCGTGCCGCAGTTCTTCGGCCTGCCGCAGCTTCTGGACCGCCGCCTGCCGGACGGGGCCGGGGCGGGCAGCCTGATCGAGACGCAGAACAGCAGCAGCTTTTCCGGCAGCGGGTCGATCCAGCGCAACGAACGCCTGACCCTGCGCGTCGCCGCCACGGTGGTGGAGCGCCTGCCCAACGGGGTGCTGCGGATCGAGGGCAGCCAGCAGGTGCGCGTGAATCACGAGTTGCGCGATCTGGTGGTGTCAGGCTTTGTCCGGCCCGAAGACATCTCGCGCCAGAACGAGATCACCTATGACAAGATCGCCGGGGCGCGCATCTCCTATGGCGGGCGCGGGATGATCTCGACCGTCCAGCAACCGCGCTACGGCGAGCAGATCACCGACATCCTGACGCCATTCTGAACCGCGATGCCGATGATGTGAAAACGACCAAGGCGCCCCGCACCGATCCGGGCGCCACAACTGCCGGAGCCGAACCGATGGCGAAACTGCTGCCCGTTCTGGTCATCCTTGTCGGGATCCTCGGTGGATTCGGGGCGGGGCTGGCACTGCGCCCGGTCCCCGACCCAGCCGGGAGCGCCGAGAGCCCCGAGGCGACCGCGGACACGGTGGCGCCGGACAGCGGCACCGGGCGCGCGGACACCGAGATCATCCGAATGAGCGATCACTTCGCGGTGCCGGTGCTGGAGGGTGGAACGGTCGTTGCTTTGGTGGTGGTGAACGTCAGCCTCGAGATGGTCCGGAGCGCAGCCGATCTGGTGGCGGTGCGCGAGCCGCGCCTGCGCGACCGCTTCCTGCAGGTGATGTTCGATCATGCCAATGCGGGCGGCTTCGCGGGGGTGTTCACGGCCAACGATACCATGACCAGCTTGCGCACCGCGCTGACCGAGGCCGCGCGCGAGGTTCTGGGGCCCGGTGTGGCCGGGGTCCTGATCACCGATATCTACCGACGCGAGGTCTGAGCGCCTTGCAAGGGGCGGCGTTGCGCTCTGGCAGTCCGCCCAGTGCGGTGGCCCTGTGTGCGGCTGCCCTGTGTGCGGCTGCCCTGTGTGCGGCTGCCCTGTGTGCGGTGGCCCTGTGTGCGGGGACCCTGTGTGCGGGGACCCGGGATGCGCGGGATGCGCGGGATGCGGCACGGGGTCATTGGTTTGTCATCGGTTGGGTGCGGGTCAGGATCGGCCCTTTGGGGGCGGCGCCACGGCGCGGCGGATGCGTGGCGTATCGTTGCCACGTTGGTGTCGCCTCTCTTGCATTCGCTGCGCGCAGGGGTTAGCTGACATGCGAGAGGTTGGCGCGGGCGTCGGCCTTGTGAACCCGGTCAGGTCCGGAAGGAAGCAGCCGCAGCAATTCTCCGACGGGTCGCTGTCCAGCCTCTCACCCCCGCCATTTCAAGGTTTGCGGTCCCACTTGACCTCCCGGCACGCGTGCGGACGGCCATGGCCTGTCTCGGCCCGGACGTTGTCGGCACCGCATGGAGCAAGACACTCCGGTCAACGTGACAGGCTCTCCAGATAATCGAACAACGCGCCCGCGCCCTCGCCAAGACTGGCGTTCATGTGCCCGCGGGTGTCGGGGTCGCCGCTGAAGCGGCTCAGGAACGCATCCGTGTTGCGCAGGTAGTCGACGAAATTCTCGCGGGTCCAGACGAGCCCGTCGCGCCCGGCGGCCTGCATCGCCTCGGAGTAGCGCCGAAAGCCCGGGTCTGCGCCCGCAGGGCGCCCGGCGATGCCATAGAGGTTGGGCGCCGAGCGCCCGCCGCGTTCGAGCACGGTGCCATCGGGTGCGGTGACCATGTGGCAGACGCGGCATTCGCGCCACAACTCCTGTCCGGCGGCCTGCGCGCCCTGCGCGGGCACCAGCAGAAGCAGTCCCAGAACCGCGGTGACTACGATACGCGCCATCTGCCTCATCTCACATAACCCTGTCATTCTGCATACGCTGACTCGCGCGCGGACGCCAGCCGCCGCATCGGGCAACAGCGATCACATCCGCGCTCAGGGCTTCAGCCGGTAGCCGCGCGCCAGCCACTGCCAGCACAGCGCGACCAGTGCCGCCGTGCTGACGGTCACCACCGCCAGTCCCAGCAGCGGCGGCGCGTCCGAAGCGCCGATCATCCCGTAGCGCGCCCCGTCGATCAGATAGAACACCGGATTGGCCCGGCTGATGGTTTCCAGCAGCGGGGGCAGGGTGGAGATGGAGTAGAACGTCCCCGACAGGAAGGACAGCGGCACCACGATGAAATTGGTGATCGCCGCGATCTGGTCGAACTTGTTGGCGAGGATCCCGGCCGCGATCCCCAGCGCCGAAAGCATCGCCGCGCCGAGGGCCAGAAACGCCAGCAGCCACAGCGGGTGCGCGACCGACAGCCCCAGCAGAAGGATCATCGCCACCCCGATGCAGCCCCCCACGAGGATCCCGCGCGCCACGCCCCCGGCCATGAAGCCGACCACCAGCTCCATCGGCGAGAGCGGCGGCATCAGCGTGTCGACGATATTGCCCTGCACCTTGGAGATCACGATCGACGACGAGGTGTTGGCAAAGGCGTTCTGGATCACCGTCATCATCAGGATGCCGGGCGCAAGGAAAGCAAGGAAACTGACGCCCATCACCTCGCCCCGCGTGGGGCCGATGGCCAGTGCGAACACCGCCAGGAACAGCCCCGCCGTCACCAGCGGCGCGGCCAGGGTCTGGGTCCAGACCACCAGAAACCGCCGGGTCTCGCGCGCTGCCAGCGTCTGCATTCCCAGCCAGTTGACCCGCCCGAAGCGGCGCACCCCCATCGCAGTACGTCCATCGCCACGGCCCTTGGATTGGGGGGTGTGGTTGTGCTCTGTCGCCACGGTCATCGTTGCGCCTGCCTCTTGTTGTGTCGGGTATCTCGATTCCCGGTTTGCATTTCCCGGCGTCGCCTTGTATCCCGCGCCGCTCTCCCTAGAATAGGAGGGAATTGGAATTCTCCAACCCCGCCGCGGTGGCGGCGGTGCGGGTGTCAGCCGGAGGCGCGGCAATGTCCTGGACGGACGAGCGTGTGGAACTACTGAAGAGATTGTGGGGCGAGGGGCAATCGGCCTCGCAGATCGCCAAGGAACTGGGCGGCGTGACGCGCAATGCCGTGATCGGCAAGGTGCACCGTCTGGGTCTGTCGAACCGTGCCGGGACCAACGCGCCCGTCGCCGCTACACCGGCCGAGCCGCCGGCCCCGGCCCCGGAGCCGCCAGCCCCCGAGGCCGAGGCGCCCCAACCCGCGCCCGAACCCGAGCCTGCCGCCGGGGCCGAGATCGTCGATCTGGCGCAGAGCCGGGCAGAGAAGGCGGCCGACCCGGCCCCTGCCGATCCGCCCGAGCCTGCGACAGAGACGCCCGTGCCGTCGGTCGAAGGGCCATCGGCGCCGGGGTCCTTTGCCCGGCGTGGCATCATCCCGGCCGGGCAGCCGCTGCCGCCGCAACCCTCGGCCAACGAGGTCAGCGCCGAGGCGCTGGCCACGGTGCGCGAGGTGGAAAAGAAGGCCCGCCGCCTGTCGCTGCTGGAATTGACGGAACGGACCTGCAAATGGCCCGTGGGCGATCCGGCGACTGATGACTTCTGGTTCTGCGGCCTGCCGACTGCGCCCGGCAAGCCGTATTGCGAGGCGCATGTCGCGGTGGCGTTCCAGCCCATGTCGGCCCGGCGCGACCGGCGGCGGTAGCCTGGTGCGTTTGCGTCGCGCATGGGGTAGGTGATTTAGAAGCGCCCCCTCAGCGCCCCA
>SKMI01000095.1 GCA_007121115.1 Paracoccaceae bacterium
AGCCTTCGGGGGCGCCGCTCCTGCTGGCGCAGGAGCGGGGCAAGAGCCCGCGCCGCGCATCGCCGTTTCCCATGCGGGTAACACTCCGGCCCGTGCCGTGAACGCGCTGCACGCAATCCGATGCGGCACTGCAGCAACGCCGTGCTTGAAGCCACGCTCAATCGGCGTATTGTCCCAGCGGGTCGGTGATGTCTCCGATCCATGCCCGGAGGCCCGCCCATGCCGATCCACATGAGCCGCAACGACTACAGCGAAATCACGCATTCCGCCGTGATCCGTGCGGATCATCACGGCTGGCGCGCGAAATGCCTGCAGCGGCTGATCCGCCTCGACATGCCGGTACCGCGCACGGTGGCGCTGTCCTTTGCCGCTATCCGCGCCATCGCGGCCGGGCACATGCCGGATCTTGCGCGCATGCTCCAGCGGTTCGAGGCTGGACAGCTTGTCTCCGTCCGCCCCAGCCCCGAGCAGGCGGGCTGGGGCGGCCCCGGCGCGATACTCAACATCGGCATGAATGATGCGCGCCACGCCGAGATCGCCGACACCCATGGCGAGCCGGTGGCGACCCGGCTCTATCTGCGTTTCGTGCAGGCCTATGCGCAGCATGTGGCGCGGCTGGACCCGGACCTGTTCGACGCCGCCGAACCCTGCCTGCCCGCCCTGCAGGCCGCGCTGCACGACTACGAAACCGAGATGGAAGAGCCCTTCCCGCAGGACCCGGCGGTGCAACTGGCCGAGGTGCTGCGCTCCATGGCGCGCGCCTGGGAGGGGACCTCGGCCCGGCTTCTGCGCCAGGCGCGCGGTGCCCCGGCCGAGGCCGGGCTTGGCCTGGTGGTGCAGGCCATGGCGGGCGGCTTTGGCGCAGGGGTCAGCGGTGCGGGGGTGATCCAGTTCATCGACCCCGCCACCGGCGAGCGCCGCCCCACGGGTCGGTTCAAGACCCACGGACAGGGGCGCGAAGCGCTGGAGAATGGCGCCGACACGCTCTACCTCACCCGTGACCCGCGCGGCGCCTCGCTCGAGGAGCGTGCGCCCGAAGCCTTTGCCGCGCTGCTTGGCCATGGCGAGATCGCCCGCGCCCGGCTGCGCGAGGAAATGCAGATCGAATTCGCCCTTGATGACGGTGCGCTGGCGGTGCTCGACGCGGTGCCCGTGACCCGCTCCAGCCGGGCCGAGGTGCGCATCGCCGTGGCGCTGGCCGAGGACGGGATCATCCCGCGCGACGAGGCGCTGATGCGCGTGCCACCCAAGGCGGTTGCCGACCTCCTGCACCGGCAGGTGGCCCCGCAGGCGCGGCGCGACCTTTTTGCGCGCGGCATCGCCGCCAGCCCGGGTGCGGCGCAGGGGCGGATCGTCTTCACCTCCTCGGCGGCGCAGGCCAGCGCGGCCCGCGAAGAGCCCTGCATCCTCGTGCGGCGTGAAACCACGCCCGAGGATATTCGCGGCATGCACGCGGCCTCGGGCGTGCTGACCGAGCGTGGCGGCATGACCAGCCACGCGGCAGTGATCGGGCGCGGGCTTGGGCTGCCCTGCGTGGTGGGGGCTTCGGGCGTGCGGGTGGACATGCGCAACCGCACCGTCACCGCCCGCGACCGGGTGCTGCGCGAAGGCGATGTCATCACGCTCGATGGCTCCACCGGCGACGTTCTGGCAGGCGCGGCAGACCTGCTGGAACCGGCGCTGGACGAAAGCTTCCGCACGCTCCTGTCCTGGGCCGACGCGCGCCGCGATATCGGCGTGCGCGCCAATGCCGACACCCCCGCCGACGCCCGCATCGCCCATGACTTCGAGGCCGAGGGCGTGGGCCTGTGCCGGACCGAGCACATGCTGTTCGAGGATGACCGCCTGCTGGTCATGCGCGAGATGATCTTTGCCGATACCGCGCAGGACCGCGCCGCCGCGCTGGAACGCCTGCTGCCCATGCAGCGCGAGGATTTCATCCATCTGTTCGGCATCATGCAGGGCCGCCCGGTCTGCATCCGGCTCTTCGACCCACCCTTGCACGAGTTCCTGCCACATACGCGCGAAGGGATGCGCGGACTGGCCGACGCTCTGGACCGACCCCTGTCGGTGATTACCCGCCGGGCCGAGGCGCTGTCCGAATTCAACCCAATGCTGGGCATGCGCGGCGTGCGGCTGGGGCTGACGGTGCCCGAGATCTACGACATGCAGGCCCGCGCCATCTTCGAGGCCGCCGCCACCGTGCAGCAGGCGAGCGGCGAGGCGGTGGTGCCCGAGATCATGATCCCGCTGGTCTCGGCCGTGCGCGAGGTCGAGATGGTCAAGGCCCGGGTCGAGGCGGTCGCGGCCGCCGTGCGCACCGAAACCGGGGTCGATTTCGGCTATCGGCTGGGGGTGATGGTGGAAACCCCGCGCGCCGCCCTGCGCGCCGAAGAGATCGCGCAGCACGTGTCCTTCCTGTCCTTTGGCACCAACGACATGACACAGATGGCCTATGGCCTGTCGCGCGACGATGCCGGGCGGTTCATGTCGGACTACGTGCAGCTTGGCGTTTTCGGCGAAGACCCGTTTCAGGTGCTGGACCGCGAGGGCGTGGGCGAACTGGTCCTGATCGGCGCCGAGCGCGGGCGCCGCGCGCAGCCGGACCTGACGCTGTCGGTCTGCGGCGAACATGCGGGCGATCCGGACAGCATCGCGTTTTGCCGCGACGCCGGGTTCGCCTATGTCTCGTGTTCACCCTTCCGCGTGCCTGTGGCAAGGCTGGCTGCGGCGCAGAAAGCGATCGAGGCCGACCGCAAGGGGTAGGTGGCCCGCGGGATCATTGAAAGACGCCCGAACTCATGCCCGCCCGACGCCCCGCGTCGGGCAGCGCCCGCGAAGCGCCATGGGTGGGGTGGGTGGGGCGCTGAGCGGGCGCTCCCTCGGGCTGGCCGCGCCCGGCCGACGCCCTGCTACCCGCCTAGCGGGCGCAGCATCTCGCGGCTGATGATGTGGCGCTGAATCTCCGACGTGCCCTCCCAGATCCGCTCCAGCCGCGCGTCGCGCCAGATGCGCTCAAGCGGCAACTCGTCCATCAGCCCCATGCCGCCGTGGATCTGGATCGCCTCGTCGGCGACCATGGCCAGCATCTCGGACGCCTTCAGCTTGGCCATGGCCATGTCGGCCTCGGTTACGCTGCCCTGATCGTATTTCCACCCCGCCTCCCAGGTCAGCAGCTCCGCCGCCTTCATCTCCATCGCCATATCCGCCAGCTTGAAGCCGATGCCCTGAAACTTGCCGATCTGTTGGCTGAACTGGCGCCGCTCGGCGGCCCAGCCCACCGCATGCGCCAGCGCCCGGTCGGCGCGGCCCAGGCAGGTGGCGGCGACCTGCAACCGCGTGGCGCCCAGCCACTTGCCCGCCACCTCGAAGCCGCGATGCACTTCGCCCAGCACATTCTCGGCCGGAACCCGGCAGTCGTCGAATTCCAGGATCGCGTTGGTATAGCCGCGATGCGCCACGTTGCGGTAGCCTTCGCGCACGGTGAAACCGGGTGTGCCCTTGTCCACGAAGAACGCGGTGATCAGCTTCTTGCGCCCGCGAGGGGTGTCTTCCTCACCCGTGGCCATGAAGGCGATGGTGAAGCCCGCGATATCGGCATGGCTGATGAAATGCTTGGTGCCGTTGAGCACCCAGTCGCCCCCGTCTGGCCGGGCGCTGGCGGACATGCCCCGCAGGTCGGACCCCGCGCCGGGTTCGGTCATGGCCAGACAATCCCAGGTCTCGCCCCGGATGCAGGGCATCAGGTATTTCTCGCGCTGCGCAGGCGTGCCCGCCAGCAGGATGTTCGACGGCCGCGCCACGCAGGTCCAGTGCAGCGCGTAATTCGCCCGGCCCAGTTCCTTTTCGTAAAGCAGCCAGGACAGCGTATCGAGCCCCGCGCCGCCCACTTCCTCGGGCATGTTGGCAGCGTAGAGGCCCGCGGCCATGGCCTTGGCCTGCAACTCGCGGATCAGGTCCATGGGCAGGTGGCCGGTGCGTTCGACCTCGGCCTCGTGGGGGTAGAGCTCGGCCTCGACAAAGGTGCGCGTGGTCTCCACGATCATGCGCTGTTCGTTGGTCAGGGCGAAGTGCATCAGGGGCTCCCGGTGCTCAAGGGGTGGTCAGGTACAGCGTGACCTCGGCCAGCGGGCGGTCCCGGCTGGCGATGGTGACGCGCAGGGTCAGGGGGTCATCATTGGCGGGTTCGGCACTGGCGGTCAGCGGATCGTCGCGCCGGGCGGTGCCCAGCATCCGGGTCTCGGTGCGCGCGGGCGTCAGCGCGGGGTCGATCCCGTGCAGGCGCAGATAAGCGCTGGCGGTTTCCGTGGCGATGCTCAGGCAATGGATCGGGGCGAGGGCGCCTTGGCCATCCGTCCAGCCGGGCAGCACGGTGCCGTGCCAGAGCGGGCCGTCGCCTGTGCTGCCCCGCCGCGCCGCGTCCTGTGCGTTCAGCACCCGCCCTGCGCCCCAGTCGCGCGCCTTCAGCGCGCGCATGAAGCCGACCAGGTTGGCATCGCGGATGCGCTCCAACGCGCGGATGGAATGCGCGCCTGACTGGGCATCGGATTGCCCGGCGATCAGGTCGACCAGTGCGTCGTTGAACTCGGGCACGTCCATCAGCCGGGTCCAGGGCGATTTCAGGCAGGGGCCGAACTGCGCCAGAAAGTGGCGCATCCCGGCCTCGCCCCCGGCAATGCGGAACGTCTCGAACAGCCCCATCTGCGCCCAGCGCAGGCCGAAGCCCATGCGGATCGCCTCGTCGATCTCCTCGGTCGTGGCGACGCCGTCGCGGACCAGCCAGAGCGCCTCGCGCCAGACGGCTTCAAGAAACCGGTCGGCGATATGGGCGTCGATCTCCTTGCGAACATGGAGCGGGAACATGCCGATGGTGCGGAGCATCTCTGACACTTCTGCAACAATCGCCGGATCGTTCGCCGGGGATGGCACGATCTCCACCAGCGGCAGCAGATAGACCGGGTTGAACGGATGCGCGACGAAGATTGTGGCTGGGTTCTGCGCACCTTGTTGCAATTCGGATGGTTTGTAGCCCGATGTCGAGCTTCCGATTGGGATTTCCGGCGCGGATTGCTGGATTTCGGACAGAACACGGTGTTTCAGATCCAGCCGCTCGGGGGTGGACTCCTGGATGTAATCGGCGCCGCTCACCGCCTCGGCCACGCTGGCCGCGAAGGTCAGTTTTCCCGCATCCGGCAGGGGTACGTCCGAGAGCGCGGGAAGCGAAGCGCGGGCGTTCGCCAACACCTGCGCCACGGCGTCGGCCGCCCCCGGCGCGGGGTCATACACCGCCACGTCCCAGCCGTTGAGCAGAAACCGCGCGGCCCAGCCGCCGCCGATGACACCGCCGCCGATGATCGCTGCCTTGGGCATTCAGTGCTCCGTCATTATCAGTTGCGACAGATCATACCCCGCCGCGTCCAGCACGGCCCTAGCCTGCGCGAGCCGCGCAGGCGGGATATCCGGGCTGCGGTGCAGGATCCAGCCCGCGCGCCCGTTCGGCACGCCCACCACCGCCGTTCCATGGTCCGGCGCCACCCAGAGCACCCAATAGGCGCCGGGAAACGGGATCCGGCCCAGCCGCACCCGCAGCTGACCAGGGCCGACGACGTTCGCCCGCCCGGCGATCTGGCTGACCTGGCCATCGGGGGTGCCCCGCCGACAGGTGTTCAGCACGGTGATCTCGCCACCCTCGGGCGGGCCATATACGGCGGTCGTGGCGGTGCATCCGCGCTGGAAGGGCACGGGGAAGCGCGCAACCTCGTACCAGCGGCCCGCATAGGCCTCCAGGTCGAGTTCCGTCACCGACCGCATGGGCACATCGGTGTCGCGCCAGACCATGCCGCAGCCGACCAGCAGGGTCAGCGCAAGGACCGCCAGCGCCCTCATGCGGGCGCGCGCTTTTCGAGTTGCAGGCGTTCGCGCACCGCATCGGGGCCGACGACCTTGGCGCCCATGTTTTCCAGGATCGTCACGGCGCGCTCCACCAGTTGCGCGTTGGTGGCCAGAACACCCTTTTCCAGGAACAGGTTGTCCTCCAGCCCCACGCGCACGTTTCCGCCCGCCAGCGCGGCGGCGGCGACATAGGGCATCTGGTTGCGGCCCAGCGCGAAGCCGGACCATGCCCAGCCCTCGGGGATGTTGTTCACCATGGCCATGAAGGTGTTGAGATCGTCCGGCGCGCCCCAGGGCACGCCCATGCAAAGCTGCACCAGCACCGGGTCGGGGATGATCCCTTCGGCCACAAGCTGCTTGGCGAACCAAAGGTGGCCGGTGTCAAAGGCCTCGATCTCCACCCGCACGCCGCTTTCGACCATCCGCGCGGCCATGTCGCGCAGCATGCCCGGCGTGTTGACCATGATGTAATCGGCCTCGGCGAAGTTCATGGTGCCGCAATCCAGGGTGCAAAGTTCGGGGCGGCAGTCCACCACATGCTGCACGCGCGCGCCGGCGCCGATCATGTCGGTGCCGGTGACGGGCGGCAGCGGTTTGTCGGTGCCGCCGAGCGTCAGGTCGCCCCCCATCCCGGCGGTCAGGTTCAGCACCACGTCCACCGAAGCGTCGCGGATGCGTTCCGTCACCTCGCGATAAAGCGCCAGGTCGCGCGCGGGCGCGCCGGTTTCCGGGTCGCGGACGTGGCAATGCACGATCGCCGCGCCCGCGCGGGCGGCGTCGATGGCGGCCTCGGCGATCTGGGCGGGCGAGCGGGGGACATGCGGGCTGCGGTCCTGCGTGCCGCCCGATCCGGTCACGGCACAGGTGATGAAGACCTCGCGGTTCATGGTCAATGGCATGGGCGCTCCCTCCTGTCATTCTTGCGGGCGCATACTGGCACCGGGGGCGCGGGGGATTGCAAGCCCTTTCCGGCGACAATCGCGGCCGCTGGCCCTTGCGCCCGGCGCGCGGGCTTGGCACAGGCGCGGGGACCCACAAGAACGGAGGACCCCATGCGCTATGCCCCGGTGACCGAACGGCTGGCCGAACTGGGCAGCGCCAAATGGGCGGTGCATTACCGCGCGCGCGAGTTGGAGCGCGAAGGGCGCGAGGTGATCCTGCTGACCATCGGCGAGCCGGACGTGAACGCGCCCGAGGCGCTGCTGGACGTGGCCCAGCGCGCCATGCGGGCCGGGCGCACCGGCTATGCCGACGGGCGGGGTGAGGCCGATCTGCTGGACGCGCTGGCCGAGCGTTACAGCGCGCGGCTGGGCCGCCCCATGGGGCACGGCCATTTCATCGCCTTTCCCGGCACCCAGACGGCGCTTTACGCGGTGCTGATGGCCATGGCCGAGGACGGGTGCGAGGTGCTGGTCGGCGATCCGATGTATGCCACCTATGAGGGCGTGATCCGCGCCTGTGGCGCCGCCCCGGTGGCCGTGCCCCTGCGCCCCGAGCACGGGTTCCGCATGCAGGCGCAGGATGTGGCGCGTGCGATCACCCCGGCCACGCGGGTGCTGTTCCTGAACACGCCGCACAACCCCACCGGGGCGGTACTGCGCCGCGCCGAGATCGCGGCGCTTCTGGACCTGGCGCGGGCGCATGACCTGTGGGTGATCTCGGACGAGGTGTATGAGGATCTGGTCTATGGCCCCGAGCCTTTTGTGTCGCCCTTCGCGCTGGATGCCGAGCGGGTGGTGGTCACCAACAGCCTGTCGAAAAGTCATGCGGCGGCGGGGTTCCGGACGGGCTGGTGCGCGGGCCCCGAGGCGTTTTGCGCCCGCCTGCTGCCGCTGGCCGAGACCATGCTTTTCGGCAACCAGCCCTTCATCGCCGACATGACGGCGGCGGCGCTGCGCGCGCCCGATCTGGTGGCCGAGGGGCTGCGGCGGCGGTTGCGGCGGCGGCTGGATCTGGTGCACGGGCGGCTCGATGGCCACGCCGGGCTGCGCGTGCACCGGGCCGAGGCGGGGATGTTCGCGCTGATCGATGTCTCGGGCGCCGGGCGCGGCGATGGCACGTGGTTTGCGGAGTCACTGGTCGAGGCGACGGGCGTTGCGGTGATGCCCGGCGCGTCCTTCGGCAAGGTGCTGACCGACTGGGTGCGCGTGGCGCTGACCGTGGACGATGCGGTGCTGGAAACTGCCTGCGCGCGGATCGCCGATCATGCCGCCGGGGCGGGGTGAGCGTTTCCTGCGCCCCCTGACGGGCCTTGACGCGCAAGCGCCCGCCCGCGCCCGAAGGGATCAGCCAGGAATGACTTGTATCGGGATTGTGCCCGCAATGTGCAGAGATGGTATTCCCGGCGCCCCAAGGCCTCGCGCAGTCAGTCGCCGCTGACCATCGCCACCACGGCGTTGACCTGATCGGCGGTCCAGGCCAGCGCGCCGTCCATCAAGCTCACATAGCTTTCCAGTTGCGGGGCCAGCCCCGGCACCGCCTCGGCCAGCGGTTCGGCGCCGATGTAGAGCGCCAGCAGCAGGATTGCCACGCCAATCACCAGTGTGAAGCCGCGCACAAAGCTGCCGCGCCCGGCCTCGGGGGAGACCTCGTCGGGGTCGCTCTTCTCCGGTCGGTCCCCGCCTGCGGCCCTGGGGCTGAGGGTGGAACTGATGCTGTCGATATCCGGCAGAAGCCCGCTGCGCGGCGCAGGCTCGGGCCGCCGGTCGGTGGTGGCGGCGGTACTCGCCCTTGCCGAACGGTCGTCATTTCCGGTGCCGGGGTCCGGGCGTGGTGTGCGTTTGACGCTGGGCGAGGGCGCCTGCGGCGGGTCCAGCGGGAATTCGGGCTGGCTGGACAGGGTTTCAGCCTCGCGCTCGCGCTGGTCGGCCTCAAAGGCCGCTTCCTCGCGCAGGACATCCAGCACCCCGGGGTCGATCTCGCGTTTCGGTGTCGGCGTTGGGGCGGCGCTCTCCTCCTCCCCCAGGGGTGTCTCCTCCTCCACGGGGGCGGCGCTGTGGGCCTGTGAAGGCGAAGGCTGGGAAGGATGCTGGAACCAGATATGCCCGCAGGCGGAGCATTGCACGTCCCGCCCGGTGTCGGGCAGCAGTTCGGCGTCGATCTCGTACTGTGCTTCACAGCCTGGACAGATCAACCGCATCACGGGCGCTCCCTTTGGCAAAACATCCGTCATTGGCACTTCGCACCTCATGTTGTAGCAAGCGCGCGGGGCGTCTCCAAGCCGTAACGGGACAGCGCGATGATCGAGTTGGAAACTGTTGCACATGGCTACGATGGCGCCGAGCTTTTCAGCGATGTCACGCTGCAACTGGGCGACGGCAGTTTTCATTTCCTGACCGGGCCGTCGGGCGCGGGCAAGACCACGCTTCTGCGGCTGTGTTACGGCGAACTGGTGCCCGCGCGCGGGAGCATCCGGTTTTTCGGGCAGGAGCGCCGCGATCTGGGTCGTGACGGGCTGGCGCTGGCGCGGCAGCGGATCGGCGTGGTGCATCAGGACTGTCAGTTTCTCGATCATCTGAGCCTGCGGGACAATGTGGCGCTGCCGCTGATCGCCGGGGAGCGCCCGGTGCCGGATCAGGATGTGGATGACCTGATGGCCTGGGTCGGGCTTGAGGGCCATGCGCAGGCGCTGCCGCCCACGCTTTCGGGTGGGGAACGGCAGCGCGCAGCGCTGGCGCGGGCAGTCATCACCTCGCCTGCGGTGTTGCTGGCGGACGAGCCGACGGGCAACCTGGACTGGGAGATGTCCGTGCGGCTGCTGTCGCTGCTGATCGAGCTGAACCGGATGGGCACGGCGGTGCTGATCGCCACCCATGACCTGAACCTGATCCGCACGACGAAGCCGCAGGTTTCGGCCCGGGTGCTGCGGATCGCCGGGCGCAAGCTGCAACTGGCGGGGGCGGAGCTGTGAGCGCACGCGACCCCCGTCGCGACCCCCGCGCCCTGCGGGTGGTGCCCCCGGCCGGGCAGAGCGCCTGGCTGACGCTCTTGATCGCCGGGGCCATGGCGTTCCTGTGCGTGTTTGCGCTGGCGCTGTCGGTGGCCGCCGACCGACTGGCCGCGCGCTGGGGCGAGGCGCTGTCGCGCACCGCCACGGTGCGGATTTCCGCCCCTGCCACGCAGATGGACGAGCAGACGGCGATCGTGCTGGAGGTGCTGCGAACCACGCCCGGCGTGGCGTCGGCGCGGGTGATCCCGGTCGAGGAACAGGGCGCGCTGCTGGAGCCCTGGTTCGGCCCGGACCTGCCGCTGGACTTGCTGGCCCTGCCGCGGCTGGTCGAGGTGACAGAGGCGCCCGAGGGGTTCGACAGCATGGGCCTGCGCCTGCGCCTGGCAGCCGAGGCGCCGGGCGCGGTGCTGGACGATCACACCCGCTGGCGCCGCCCGCTGGTCGAGGCGGCGGCAAGGCTGCGCGCGCTGGCGGCGCTGTCGATGGCGCTGATCGGCGGGGCGACGGCGGCGATGGTGACGCTGGCGGCCTCGGCCTCGCTGGCCGCCAATGCGCAGGTGATCGGCGTGCTGCGGCTGGTGGGCGCGCGCGACCGGTTCATTGCCCGCGCCTTCGTCCGCCGCTTCACCCTGCGCGCGCTGATCGGCGCCGCGTTCGGCACCGCGGCCGGAATGGGGGCGCTGCTGGCCATGCCGGATGCGGGCGAAAGCGGCGGGCTGCTTTCGGGGCTTGGCTTTGCCGGGCTGGAATGGCTTTATCCGCTGGCGGTGCCGCCGCTGGCGGCAGTGGTGGCCTGGGCGGCGACGCGCGCCGCCGCGTTCCGGGTGCTGCGGGGGGTGACGTGATGGGATATGCGGTGCAACTGGCCCGGTCGCTGGTGTTCATCGTGCAGATGTATCTGGCGATGGTGGCGCTGGCCATCGTCTTCACGCCGATGGTGTTCGTGCACCGCGACTATGCGGCGCGTGCGTGCCATACCTATTGCCGCTGGGTGCGCTGGAGTGCCGGCTGGATCGTGGGCCTGCGCACCGAGGTGCGCGGGCAGGTCCCCGAGGGCGCGGTGCTGGTGGCGGCCAAGCACCAGTCGTTCCTGGATATCCTGATGATCTATGGCGCCCTGCCGCGCCCGCGTTTCATCATGAAGAAGCAACTGGTCTACGCACCGATCCTGGGCTGGTACGCGCTCAAGGTCGGCTGCATTCCCGTGGACCGGGGCAAGCGGGGGGCTGCGGTGCGCGAGATGCTGGCCCGCGTCGAGGCTGGCTCCGAGGAGCCGGGGCAGTTGATCATCTATCCCCAGGGCACGCGCGTGGCGCCCGGCGCCTATCTGCCCTACAAGGTGGGAACGGCGGTGCTGTATCAGGAACTTGGGCAGGACTGCGTGCCGGTGGCCACGAACGTGGGCGTGTTCTGGCCGCGCCACGGGTTCTATCGCAAGCCCGGGCTGGCGGTAGTGGAGTTTCTGGACCCGATCCCGGCGGGGCAAGCGCCGCGCGCGTTCATGGCCGAGCTGGAGCGGGTGATCGAGACCAATTCGGACCGGCTCATGGCGGAGGCCGGGTTCGGGACTGAAGGGGAATCGGCGTGAGCTACGTGAGCGACGTCGCGGCGCTGGAGGCGCTCTATGACGCCCCTGGGGGGGCGAGCCTGACCAAGGTGGCGCCCGCGCTGACCCCGGCCTATGCCCGCTGGATCGAGCGCGCGCGGTTCGCCGTCCTGTCGACCGTGGGTCCCGATGGCGTCGACGCCACCCCGCGCGGCGATGACGGCCCGGTGGTGCGGATCGCCGATGCGCGGACGCTGCTGATGCCCGACTGGCGCGGCAACAACCGGCTGGACAGCCTGCGCAATATCGTGCGCGACGGGCGCGCCTCGCTGATGTTCATGATCGCCGGGTCCGACACGGTGATCCGCTGCAACGGCTCCGCGCGGCTGAGCGTGGATGCGGCGCTGTGCGCGCGTTTCGTGCGCAAGGGCGTGGCGCCGAAATGCGTGATCGAATTTTCCATCGCCGAGGTCTATTTCCAGTGCGCGCGGGCGCTGCTGCGCGCGGGGCTTTGGCGGAACGGGGACTGTTCGGACGGTCTGCCCACGGCAGGTGACTTCCTGGCCGAGATCACAGAAGGCGGCTTCGACGGCGTGACCTATGACGCCGAATGGCCGGAGCGGGCGCGTGGCACCATGTGGTAGGAGAGGGGCGCTCCCGCCCCCGGCCTGAGCGGCAGAGCCGCCCGCCGGGGTTGGGCCGGGCGCGCGCTTACGCGCGCGCGGGTGCGCGTGCGTGAGCGCGCGGTAATGCGCAGTCTTTCGCGGCAGTTCGGGACGGGCCGTGGTGATTGGGTATTTCTGGCAAGATGAAGAGGCTGCGGGATGCGCGCTGCAAGAGGCGTTTCGGGCCCCCGGGGACGGGTCGAGTGAGTATTCTTTGCAAGAAAATGGTGCGGTGTTTGTTGCGGGGTGAGCGGCGGTTGGCTGTTGACCTGCCCTCGGTGCCGCAGTAGCGCATGAAGCGTGGTGATTTGTTGCCGGATTGCGGGCCACGTTAAACAGACCGCTAAAGAGGCCTGGGCGACCTCCCGGGCTTGGTGCGTTGCTTTGGGGCGTTCGGGCGCCGGGGAGACGGAATGAGCGAGGACAGCACCCCCAGGGATTGGGGACGGCGGACCCGGATGGTGCATGCGGGCGCGCGGCGCAGCCAGTACGGCGAGGTGGCCGAAGCGCTGTATCTGACCCAGGGCTTTGTCTATCCCGATGCTGCCAGCGCCGAGGCGCGGTTTCTGGACGCGGGTCCGGACGAATTCATCTACGCGCGCTACGGCAATCCCACGGTGGCGGTCTTCGAGGAACGTATCGCGGAACTGGAGGGGACCGAGGACGCTTTTGCCACGGCCAGCGGCATGGCGGCTGTGTCGGGCGCGCTGATGGCCATGCTGCGCGCAGGAGACCGGGTGGTGGCGGCGCGGGCGCTGTTCGGCTCGTGCCATTACGTTCTGGACGAGGTGCTGCGCCGCTACGGGGTGGAGGTGGTGTTCGTGGACGGCACCGATCTGGAGCAGTGGCGGGCGGCGCTGGCAGGGGGTGCGGCGGCGGTCTTTCTGGAGAGCATCTCGAACCCGACGCTGGAGGTGATCGACCTGGAGACCGTTGCCGGATTGGCCCATGAGGCGGGCGCGCTCGTGGTGGTGGACAATGTCTTTGCCACGCCAGTGTTCAGCCGTGCGGTGGAATTGGGTGCGGATGTGGTGATCTATTCCGCGACCAAGCATATCGACGGCCAGGGGCGCTGCCTGGGCGGGGTGATCTGCGGGACCCGCGACTACATCCGCAAGACGGTGGAACCCTACATGAAGCACACCGGCGGCGCGATCAGTCCGTTCAACGCCTGGGTGATGTTGAACGGGCTGACCACGCTGGACCTGCGGGTCCGCGCGCAGGCCGAGAGCGCGCAGCGGATCGCCGAGGCGCTGTCCGGGCACCCGGCGCTGGCGCGGGTCCTGTATCCGGGGCTGCCGGACCACCCGCAGCACGCAGTGGCACGCGCGCAGATGTCCGGGTTCGGCACCATGCTGGCGCTTGATCTGCGCGGCGGCAAGGCGACGGCGTTCCGGATGCTGGATGCGCTGCGCATCGCCGTGATCTCGAACAACCTTGGCGATGCGCGTAGCATCGCCACGCACCCGGCGACCACCACGCACCAGCGCCTGTCGGACGCTGACAAGGCGCATCTGGGCATCACGCCGGGGCTTGTCCGCTTCAGCGTGGGGCTGGAGGATTGCGACGACCTGATCGCCGATCTGCGCGCCGCGCTGGAAGCCGCCTGAAAAATTCCCGGTGCACAGGGTGGATGGAATGCAAAAAGCGCCTATCCTTCCCGAGGTAAAGCAAGAGAGGGGCCTGGCCCGATGAACATGCATACCCCCGAGATCGACCTCCAGCCCAGCCGGGAAGAGGCGGCGGCCGCGCTTGACGTGCTGCGGCGTTGGGCGGCGAAGGCGCCGGACGCCGACATCGCGGCGCTGGAGCCATCGGTAGCACGGCTCTTGCCGGACGCGCCGCCCGCGGACTACCCGGTGCTGTCGCGCGAATACCCCGAGGGGTTCCGCGCCGACGACACCTATCGCGACGACCTGCCGGACCTGCAGAATGGTCCGTCCAGCCTGATCGTGGGGGCGCGCGCGCCGATCCAGCATGTGGGGATCTCCAACTTCCGCCTGCCGATCCGGTTCCACACCCGTGACAACGGCGATGTGACGCTGGAAACCAGCGTGACCGGCACGGTGAGCCTGGAGGCCGGCAAGAAGGGCATCAACATGTCGCGCATCATGCGCACCTTCTATGGCCATGCCGAACGCACCTTCAGCTTCGGGGTGATCGAATCGGCGCTGGATGACTACAAGTCGGACCTCGAGAGTTTCGACGCGCGCATCCAGATGCGCTTTTCCTTCCCCATGCGGGTGCGCAGCCTGCGCTCCGGGCTGGACGGCTTTCAGTATTACGACATCGCGCTGGAACTGGTGGACCGCGATGGCGTGCGGCGGCGGTTCATGCATCTGGACTATGTCTATTCCTCGACCTGCCCGTGCTCGCTGGAACTGAGCGAACATGCACGCATGACCCGCGGCCAGTTGGCGACACCGCATTCGCAGCGCTCCGTGGCGCGGATCTCGGTCGAGGCACTGCCGGGCAAGTGCCTGTGGTTCGAGGACCTGATCGAACTGTGCCGCGCCGCGGTGCCGACGGAAACCCAGGTGATGGTCAAGCGCGAGGACGAACAGGCCTTTGCCGAGTTGAACGCCGCGAACCCGATCTTCGTCGAGGATGCGGCGCGGTCCTTCTGCCAGCAGTTGCTGGATGATCTGCGGGTCGGGGACTTCCGGGTGATGGCGAGCCATCAGGAAAGCCTGCACAGCCACGATGCCGTGAGCGTGCTGACCGAGGGGCCGACCTTCGCGGCCGAAAGCCTGGACCCGAAGCTGTTCAACACGCTGTTCCACATCGGCTGATCCGCGTTGCAATCAGCCTGGCGCAGGGGCATATAACCCGGGCTGAACGGGCCCGGGGGCTGTATGAACTATCTGGACTTCGAAAAGCCGCTGGCCGAGATCGAGGGCAAGGCGGCCGAGCTGCGCGCCATGGCGCGCGCCAACCCCGAAATGGATGTGGCGCACGAGGCCTCGGCCCTCGACCAGAAGGCCGAAAAGCTGTTGCGCGACCTCTACAAGGGGCTGAGTCCATGGCGAAAATGCCAGGTGGCGCGGCATCCGGACCGGCCCAACTGCAAGGATTACATCGACGCGCTGTTTTCCGAATACACGCCGCTGGCGGGCGATCGGAACTTCGCTGACGATGCCGCGATCATGGGCGGGCTGGCGCGGCTCGATGACCGCCCCGTGATGGTGATCGGCCAGGAAAAGGGCAACGACACGCAGACGCGGCTGGCGCGCAATTTTGGCATGGCGCGGCCTGAAGGCTACCGCAAGGCGGTGCGGCTGATGGACATGGCGCATCGCTTCGGCCTGCCGGTGATCACGCTGGTGGACACGCCCGGCGCCTATCCCGGCAAGGGCGCCGAGGAGCGCGGCCAGGCCGAGGCGATTGCGCGGTGCACGCAGAAATGCCTGGAAATCGGCGTGCCCATGGTCTCGGTGGTGATCGGCGAGGGCGGCTCGGGCGGCGCGGTGGCGCTCGCGACCGCGAACCGCGTGGCGATGCTGGAGCACTCGGTCTATTCGGTGATCTCGCCCGAGGGCTGCGCCTCGATCCTGTGGAAGGACTCGGAAAAGATGCGCGAGGCCGCCGAGGCGCTGCGCCTGACCGCGCAGGACCTGCAAAAGCTCGGCGTGATCGACCGCATCATCCCCGAACCGCTGGGCGGGGCCCAGCGCGGGCGCGAGGTGACGATCAAGGCCGTCGGCGCAGCGGTCAAGGCGATGCTGGACGGGCTCTCGGGCAAGGACCCGTCCACGCTGATCGCCGAGCGGCGGCGCAAGTTTCTGGATATGGGAAGCTTGGCGCTCGGGGCGTAAGCGCGCCACGCTTGCGCCGAAGCCCAGCCGCACGGAGCGTCAGCGGAGTGCCAGAAGGCGTGCGCGCCGCAAGGCGCGCTCAGTCAGGTCACGTCAGGATCAGGCCACGTTCTCCAGCGCGACCTGCGGCAGCACCCCCAGCGCATGACACACATCGCGGGTCAGATGCGCGCGATTGAGCGTGTAGAAATGCAGATGCTCCACGCCCTCGGAGCGCAGCTTGTCGCAAAGCTCCGTGCAGAGCGCCGTGGCCAGCAGGTCTTCGCGCCCGTCGCGCGCCGCCTTCTCGAAGGCATCATCCAGCCAGCCCGGAATCTTCGCGCCGCAGGCCACCGCAAAGCGGCGGATACCGGACCAGTTCTCGATGGGCACGATCCCCGGGATCACCGGCTTGTCGATCCCGGCCTTCGCGCAGGCGTCGCGGAAACGCAGGAAGGTCTCGGCCTCGAAGAAGAACTGCGTGATCGCACTGTCGGCCCCGGCCTCGAACTTGCGCTTCAGCCAGGTCACATCGGCGGCGCTGTCGGCGGCTTCGGGGTGCGGCTCGGGGTAGGCGCCGACGCGCAGGTGAAAATTCCCCGTCGCCGCCAACGCCTCGATCAATTCCACCGAATCGGCGAACCCCTCCGGGTGCGGGGTGAAGCGCCCGGCCCCTTTCGGCGGGTCGCCGCGCAGCGCCACGATCTCGCGCACCCCGGCTTTCGCATAGGTCCCGGCAATCTCCAGCGTCTCGGCGCGCGAGGCATCGACGCAGGTCAGGTGCGCGGCCACGTTCAGATCGAATTCGCGGCCGATGGTGGTCACCGCCTCGTGGGTCAGTTGCCGCGTGGCCCCGCCCGCGCCATAGGTGACCGACACGAACTCCGGCCCCAGCGGCGCCAGCATCCGCACCGTGTCCCA
>SKMI01000060.1 GCA_007121115.1 Paracoccaceae bacterium
CCACCTGCGGCCATGCCCGGCGCCAGTGCGGTGGGCCGGTCCAGCGCCTGCGCCATCGCATCCAGCCGCGCCGGATCGCCGACCGGTCCGGGCACCGGGGCGCCCAACCCGCTGCGCAGCCGCCAGAGCGCGCCGCCCGCTTCGGGGTCGGCCAGCGGGTTCAGATGCAAGCGTCCGGCAAGACCCACGATTCCTGCCCCCGGGTCCGGGTCGGCGAACAGCCCCGGTGCGCCCATCGACAAGGTCGGGTCGGTGGCGGGGTCGGCAAAGCGCGCCACCAGGTCCGCGGCCAGCCGGTCCAGCCCGGCCTGCATGGTCGGCGCATGCCGGTCGCGGATGTCGAAGGCCACGCCGAGGCTCCCCCCGGCGAGGGGACCTCGGGGGCCGGTGTCGACGGCGCGCCCGTTCACTGTCAGCCCCGAAAGCACGCCCGAAGCCGTGTCATCACCCGGCGCAACACCCGGTGCCGGATCGAAGCCGATTTCGGCGGCACGGCTGCCCAGCAGCACCGCGCCGCCGTCGGTGATAAGCCGCACGGCACCATGATCGCCCGGCATCACCCGCAGCGGCACCAGCGCGGCCAGCCCGTCGATGATGCGCGCGCGTTCGTCCATGAGCCCGTTCGGGTCGCTGCCCGCTATCTGCTGACGCGTGATTTCGGCGTTCAGCGCTTCGACCCGGCGCAGGCCGGTGTTCAGCGCCTCCACATCGCGGGCGATGCTGCGGTCCGCCGCAGCCCGCGCCTCGGTGATCCCGGTTTCGATTCGCGCCAGTGTGCCGGTCAGGGCGCGCGCCGCGGCCGCGACCTGATCCAGCCGCGTGGTGCTTTCGGAGTGGGCGGCGGCATGGGCGAGCGCGGTGCCGAGCGCATCCACCCGGGCGGACAGGCTGCCGGGAGCGTCGCCGGTGCCCACCAGCGCCTCCATCCCCGCCCAGTGGTCGCGCAGCGTCCGGGCAGCGCTGTCATCGGCGCTGGCCGCGCGCAGCGAGGCGGTCAGCGCCGCATTCTCCTGCCGCTGCACCCCGGCGACGGTGACACCGACCCCCGCCCCGCCCAGCACGGTCGAGGACAGCGCCAGCCGCCGCGGGCCAAACCCCTCGGTCGCGCTGTTGGCGATATTGTCCGCGACAACGGCGGCGCCGCGCGACGCGGCGTTCAGTCCCGACGTGGCGGCCAGAAGGGCGGCGTTCAGCGACATGGCCATGTCTCCCTGGGTGCGTCAGCGCGTTGCGCAGCGTTCAGCGCTTGATATTGGTGGTTTCCTGCAGCATCTCGTCCACGGTCTGGATCAGCTTGGCGTTCGAGGAATACGCGCGCTGGGTCTGGATCAGCCCGGTCAGTTCCGCAGCGATGTCGGTGGCCGATTGCTGCAGCGCGTTGCCCATCACCGTGCCGGTGGGGCCTTCGCCGGCGTTCCACAGCAGGAAGGCGCCGCTTTCGGCGGACACGCGATACGCCTGATTGCTAAGCGATTCCAGACCGTTGGGATTGGGCACATCGACCAGCGGGACCTGATAGAGCGTCCGCACGGTGCCCTGATCATAGACGGCCTGCACCATGCCCTCTTCAGTGACGGAAACGCCCAGCACCTCGCCCGCGCCGAACCCGTCCTGCGCGATGCGATGGGGCTGGAACGCGCCGGCGGTCTGGGTGATGCCCTGCCGGTCTAGAAGGGCGCCGATCTCGATCGCAATGTCCTGCCCGTCGATGGTGATCCCGACGGTGCCGGTCGCGGGATCATAGGCGTCGCTTCCGGGCAGTTCGGTGACACTGGTCAACCGGCCGCCATCGGCAACGCCGCTGCCGAACTGAAGCGCCCAGGCCCCCAGTGCCGTGCCGGTGGCCGGATCCTCCACCTGCATGGTCCAGGCGTTGCTGTGCGTCCCCGGCGTGACGGTGGGCACGAAACTGATGTCGAGGTTGCGGCTGAGGCCGAGGGTGTCGATGTAATCGAGCGAAAGATCGCTGGGCGTGCCCGGTGCATCGGGCAGGGTTGCGCTGGCGGGCAGGTTCATGCCGAGCGAGATTGTCCCGGTCGGTTGCGGCGCAAGCTGCATGTCGTCCAGGCGGACCGGCACCAACCCGTCATTGCTGTTGCGGGCAAAGGCCGGAACCGTGCCGTCGGCGTTCGCCGGCCAACCCAGCAGCACGAGGTCCGCATCGCTGCGCAGAAAGCCATCGGCATCGAAGCGGAAGGACCCGGTGGGCGTCAGCATCAGTGGCATCGCCTCCCCCCCGTTGCGCGCGCCGGTCAGCGAGGTCACGGGCAGGAAGCCGCGCCCGTTCACGGCCAGATCGGTGGCGTTCTGCGTGCCGGTGATCTGCCCGCCCTGATCCACCATCCGCATGGTGCTGGTGCGCACGCCACCCGCTGCGTAGGTGCCGCGATTCGCGACTGTATCCCCGAGCACCATGGCGTGAAAGCTGGTGTGCACCCGGCGGTAGCCATGGGTGCTGGCGTTGGCGATATTGTCCGAGATACCGGCCATCCGCGTTGCGTTGGACTGCAACCCGGCGATCCCGGCGTTCATCGATGACGTCATGTTCATGGTCATGGAGTGGTTCCTGTGCCTTGGGTGCGCCCCGGGCGGGTATCCCGGACGCCGACTCGGGACAGAGCATCGCCCAAGCGGTTTAATTTCCCCCTAACGGCCCCCGTTCGGCGTTCAGGACCGGCGTTCAGGACGGGCGGTCAGGGCTGGCGGTCAGAAGGGACCCGGACGCGCCGGAGGTGCTGCCGCAGGGGTCCGCAGCAAGAGCACCAGCCGGTTGTTACGCGGCGAAACCGGGTTGCCCGCGACGGGTCTGCGGTCGCCATGCCCGGTCAGGTGCAGGAAGCGCCGGGACAGCACCCCATCCTCCTCGAGCAACTGGCGCATGACCTGCGGGCGGCTCATGGAGAGTTCCCAGGCGCGATCCTCGCGTTCGACCACGGCATGGGCGCGGACATGGCCGTCCAGTGTGATCGGATTCGATACCAGCGCCACAACCTCGGCCAGCAGGCCGCCCAGCGCCCGCAGCACGGGCATCGGTTCGGCGGTGCCGGGCGTGAACAGGGGCGAATCGTCCAGATCGAACAGCTCGATCTGCAACCCGTCTTCGGTCATGCGGATCAGCAGATGGCGCAGCATTTCGGCGCCCTGCGCATGCGCCTGGGCTGCGGTGTTCAGCATCGCCTCGATGCTTTCGAGCGGCGGCTCGTCTTGTGCGGCTGCGCTGCGCGCATGCGTTTCCGCCGCATCATCGCCCGAGAGGGTGGCATCGATCCCGGGCTGCGCGTGCTCGCCGGCCAGGTTCTCCGGCGCGACCACCGTGTCCCCGCCGTCCAGCCCATCGCCCCCGCCCGAGACCCGGTGCACGGGGACGGTGGGACTGAAGTAATCCGCCAGACCCTTGCGCTGGTCATCGGTCGTGGACCCCAGGAGCCAGAGCATCAGGAAGAACGCCATCATCGCGGTGACGAAATCCGCATAGGCGACCTTCCACGCGCCGCCATGATGCCCATCGCCCGCGACGACCTTGCGCCGCTTGATGACGATGGGCCGGGACTCATTTTGCCCACGCATACCCACACCCGATCTTTCACCCACACCTGGCAGGCTAGCGCGCGGCCATGAACAAAGGGTAAAGCGCAGAAGCTGCATGAACGCAGGTGCGCGCTCGCGCCAGTGTGACCATGACCGCGCCCGCCGCGCAACGTGTCGCGGGGAATGCCGTTTCCACACGCGCCGAATTCCGCTATGGTACAGGGAAAAATAGTGCACGCAGAGGCAGCAAGGCAGTAACAATGATGAGTCTCTTCTTCCGCATCGCCGTGGTCGCGGCGCTGCTGGCGGCTTGTGGCGGGCGGCAGGAGTTCAGCGCGCCGCGCAACCTGAACGATGCCTGCGCGATCGTCGCGGAGCGGCCGCATTACCTGCAGGCCATGCGCAACGCCGAGCGGCGCTGGGGCATTCCGGTGCCGGTGCAGATGGCGATCATCCACGCCGAAAGCCGGTTCATCGGCGACGCCCGGACACCGGTGCGCTATACGCTGGGGGTGATCCCCATGGGGCGGCAATCCTCGGCCTTTGGCTACAGCCAGGCGCTGGACCGCACCTGGGAGGAATACCAGGACGAGACCGGCAACCGCCGTGCCCGGCGCGAAAACATCCGCGACGCCACGGATTTCATCGGCTGGTACACGAACAAGACGCGGGAGCGGAACGGCATCCCGCTGACCGATGCGCGCAACCAGTATCTGGCCTATCACGAGGGGCACGCCGGGTTCCGGCGCGGCAGTTACAACGCCAAGCCCTGGCTGCTGAACGTGGCGCAGCGGGTCGAGACGCGCGCGATCACATATGACACGCAACTGCGGGCCTGCCGGCGGCGCTAGGGGCTGAGCGTCGACCGCTGCGCTGCGACGCACGTTTCCCGTAGAAAGTGCGCCCGCTCAGCGCCCCCACCCACCCTCCCGTGGCGCTTCGCGGGCGCTGCCCGACGCAAGCGTCGGGCGGAGAGAAACGGGCGATGGCGCATCGAACCCACCGGAGGCCGGTTGCCTTGGGATACGCTGGGCACACACGCGTTGGAATCGCGTGTCGGCGCGTTAAGTTGCAGGTGGACGCGCGCCATTCTCGAGCTTTCAACCCACGCACGCCGATGCCCGGTTTCGATGCCTTTCTTCACCCGCGCCCCGAGGGGCTCTACTGCCCCGGCGGCGATTTCTTCGTCGACCCGGTGCGCCCGGTGCATAGGGCGCTGATCACCCATGGCCACGCCGATCACGCCCGCGCCGGGCACATGCATGTGCTGGCCACACGCCAGACGCTGGACATCATGGCGATGCGCTACGGCGCGGATTTCGCGGATCACACCCAGGTCGCGGACGCCCCCATGCGGATCGGCGCGGCGACTGTCAGCTTCCACCCCGCAGGTCACGTGCTGGGCTCGGCGCAGATCAGGATCGAAACCCCGGGCGGCGTCTTCGTGGTCACCGGCGACTATACCCGCACCCCCAGCGCCGCCTGCGCGCCGTGGGAGCCGGTGCCCGCCGACGTGCTGGTGACCGAGGCGACCTTTGCCCTGCCAGTCTTTCGCCACCCGGACCCGGACCCCGAAATCGCGCGGCTGCTGGACTCGCGCCGCACCTTCCCCGACCGCGCGCATCTGATCGGCGCCTATGCGCTGGGCAAGGCGCAGCGGGTCATCACGCTCTTGCGCGCGGCGGGCTGGGACGGGCCGGTGTATGTCCATGGCGCGCTGCGGCGGCTCTGCGACTATCATGTCGACCAGGGGATCGACCTGGGCGAGTTGCGCGCCGCCACCATCGAACGCGGGAACAAGGCGCAATTTTCGGGCGCTATCGTCATCGCGCCCCCGTCAGCCTTTGCCAGCCCCTGGGTGCAGCGCTTCCCCGACCCGGTGATCGGGTTCGCCAGCGGGTGGATGCAGGTGCGCGCGCGGGCGCGGCAACGCGGCGTGGAACTGCCGCTGGTGATCTCAGACCATGTGGACTGGCCGCAACTGACCGCCACCATCGCCGAACTGGCGCCTGCGGAGACCTGGATCACCCATGGCCGCGAGGAAGCGCTCCTGCGTTGGTGCACTCTGAACGGCCACCGCGCGCGGGCGCTCAACATGGTCGGCTACGAAGATGAGCCCGAGTGATGCGCCGCTTCGCCCGCCTGCTGGAAGCGCTCGCCTTCACGCCGCGGCGCAGCGTGAAACAGGCGCAGTTTCTGCGCTATTTCGCCACCACGCCGGACCCGGACCGGGGCTATGCGCTGGCCGCGCTGACCGGCGACCTGGAATTGCGGCAGGTCACGCCGTCGCTTCTGCGCACGCTGATCTCGGAGCGGATGGACCCGGAACTGTTTGCGCTCTCCTATGACTATGTCGGTGATCTGGCCGAGACCATCGCCCTGGCCTGGCCGGATGGCGCCCCAGACACTGTTCGCGCGCCCGACCCGCCGCCGCTCTCGGCCCTGATCACCGAGTTGCAGCGCGCAGGCCGCGCCGATCTGCCCGCGATGGTGGCCGGGCGGCTGGACGCGCTGGGCATGTCCGAGCGCTACGCCTATCTGAAACTCGCGACCGGCGGGCTGCGGGTCGGCGTCTCGGGCCGTCTGGCCCGCGTGACGCTGGCCGAATTCATCGGCGTGGACGTGGCCGAGGTCGAGGAGCTTTGGCACGGCATGGCCCCGCCCTACACGGCGCTGTTCCAGTGGGCGGACGGCGGACCGCGCCCGGAACCCGCTCTCGCCAGCCTGCGGCCCGTCATGCTGGCCACCGGCTTCGACGATCTGGACCCCGGAACGCTGGACCCCGCCGATTTTGCCGCCGAATGGAAATGGGACGGGGTGCGGGTGCAGGCGGTGGCCGAAGGCGGTGTGCAGCGGCTTTACACCCGCACCGGGCAGGACATCAGCGCCACCTTCCCCGACCTGCTGGAGCGGCTGGTCTTCGACGGCGTGATCGACGGCGAGTTGCTGATCCGCACGGGCGACCGGGTGGCGCCGTTCTCGGAGCTTCAGAAACGGCTGAACCGCAAGCGCGTCTCGGGCCCGATGATGGCGCGGCTTCCGGCGGCGCTCCGCGCCTATGACCTGCTGCTGTGGCAGGGCCGCGACCTGCGGGCGGAGCCGTTCGCGACCCGCCGCGCGGCGCTGGAGGATGCGGTGCGCGCACTTGATGACCCGCGCATCGACCTCTCGGCTCTGCTGTCCTTCGACACATGGGAGGCGCTCGCCGCCCTGCGCGCCGCGCCCCCGGACCCCGTGATCGAAGGGGTGATGATCAAGCGCCGCGCCAGCCCGTATCTGGCCGGACGGGTCAAGGGGCACTGGTTCAAGTGGAAGCGCGATCCCATGGTGGTGGACGCGGTGCTGATGTATGCCCAGCGCGGCCACGGCAAGCGGTCGGGGTATTATTCGGACTTCACCTTCGGGCTTTGGGACGGGGACGCGCTGGTGCCGGTGGGCAAGGCGTATTTCGGCTTCACCGACGCCGAATTGCGCGACCTGGACCGCTTCGTGCGCGATCACACCACCGATCGGTTCGGCCCGGTCCGCGCGGTGGCCCCGCAACTGGTGCTGGAAATCGCCTTCGAGGGGTTGAACCGCTCCACCCGACACAAGTCGGGCGTGGCCATGCGGTTCCCGCGAATCGCCCGCATCCGCACCGACAAACCCGCCGCCGAGGCCGACCGGCTGGAACACCTGCGCGCCCTGCTGCCGCCCGAGCTGGGCTGAGCGCGCCACGTTCGGGGCTTTGGCGCATGTCACCCGTGTTCGAGTGCCGTTGGGGCAAGCGGCCTGCGCGGTGATCGGTAGGCGATCCGGGGACGCCCGTGCGCGTTCCCGTGCGCACCCTGAAAAAGCGCCCTCGGCGCGTGCCCCGCCTACCCACCCGCACGCCCCCTATCCAACACAGGACAGCGCTCGCCCTGCCGGTGGCAGAGGCGGGGGCTTGTGTTCAATGGCGGCACCAAGAAAACCGGATGCCGCTCAGCCCTGAACCGAATCGTAGCGCGTGGCACCGCGGCGGCGTTCGTCCACGGGCGCGGTCAGCGCGGGGGCGTGATGGGCGCGCTGTTCGCAGCCCGCGCGCGGGCAGATGCGGCAGTTGATCCCGATGGGCGTGACCCGGGCATCCCCCAGCGCCACCCCTTCGGCGTAGCCGATTTCCGAGGCGTTATCGATGGTGCAGCCCATGGCCACGGCCAGCCGATTGTCCTGCCCGTGGCGTTCGAACTGCGGCCGGTCCACGGTGCGGGCGAAGACAAAATAGCGCGAGGCGTCCGGCATCTCGACCAGTTGCGGGATGATCCGGCCCGGGGTGCGGAAACTCATGTGCACGTCCAGCCGCGGGCAGGCACCACCGTATTCTGCCAACTGGAAATCGGTGGCGTTGAACCGCTTGGTGACGTTCCCGGCCTTGTCGATGCGCAGGAAGAACATCGGCACCCCCTGCGCCCCGTTGCGTTGCAGTGTGGTGGCGCGGTGGCAGGCCTGTTCGAAACTGACGCCGAAGCGTGTGGCCAGATGGTCGAAATCGTATTTGCTGGCCTGCGCCGCGGTCAGAAACGCATCATAGGGCATCAGGAGCGCGGCGGCGAAATAGTTTGCCAGCTCAACCCGGCAGCGCGCGCGCCCCTGCGGGCTGTCCGCGGGCACACCCTCCAGCAGCTTGTCCAGCGCATCGCTGCATTCGATCAGCCCCAGCACATGGACAAGCTGAAACACACGGTTGGGGTGGTCCAGCGCCTCGGACAGCAGCACCTCGCCGCGGGTTTCGTCATGGTGGCGCAGGGTACGGGGCATCTCGGAGACCGGGGCCAGCCGCACGGCGATCCGGTGGCGCCGGGCCAGACGGTCCTTGAGCGCGGCATAGACATCGTCGGTGGCAGGCGGCTTGCCGTCCCAGAACGCTTCGGCGGCCTTTTCCAGACCGGGGAAATGGTTGCGATGGCGGCGGAAGAAGTCGTGCACCGCCGCCTCGGGCGAGGTGCCCAGCAGCGGCTCGCCCTCGCCGGTGCGCAGGGCCACCGCGTGAAGCTGGTCGGTTACCGCCAGATAGGCGCGGTGCAATTGCGAAAGCGCGGTCAGCAGGCGCGGCGCATGGGCCAGGGCGGCGCGCAGCTCCTGCAGGTCCGGGCGGGCGTTGTCGAAGATCGGATCCTGCAGCATCCCGCGCAGGTCGGCCAGCCGCGCGCCGGTGTCATCCTCGGCGATGTCGCGCCAGTCCACGCCATAGGTTTCCAGGAGCCGCAACAGGATCGAGACCGAGACGCTGCGCTGGTTGTTCTCGAGCAGGTTCACATAAGCCGGGCTGATGCCCAGCGCGCGCGCCATGTCGGCCTGGGTCTGGCCACGCTCGCGGCGCAGGCGCCGCAGATGCGGACCGATGAATGTCTTGCGCATGACGAACCCCTCCCGAATCCCTCATCTTATGCAATATCATGTATACCACGCAATGTGAAGTTCACAACTTCACAAAATGAGAGGCTGTAAAGTCTCGCATTTACAACAGAACCCGAATTCCTTTCCGACTTTGCTTTCAACGTGGCACAGGTGCCGGGAAAGCGGAGGATTGCCTATGAAAACCGGACACGCCCATCTTTACATTCCCGGCCCCACCAACATCCCCGAAGAGGTGCGCCGCGCGCTTGCGGTGCCAATGCAGGATCACCGCGCGCCCGAATTCGCGTCCCTGCTGACGCCGATCCGGTATGACCTGCGCCCGGTCTTCGGCACGACCGACGGGACCATCGCACTGTTCCCCGGCTCGGGCACCGGCGCGTGGGAGGCGGCGATCGCCAACACGCTGCAGGCGGGCGACCGTGTGCTGATGGCGCGGCACGGCATGTTCTCGACCCTGTGGGTGGAGATGGCCGAGCGGCTGGGCCTGGATGTGGACGTGGTCGACGTGCCCTGGGGCGCGCCCTGCCCGGTGGAGACCTTTGCCCGCAAGCTGGCCGAGGATCGCGACGGGCGCATCCGCGCCGTCTTCGTTACCCACAACGAGACCGCGACCGGCGTCGCCTCGGACGTCGAAGCGGTGCGCGCGGAAATGGATGCCTGCGGGCACGACGCGCTGTTGTTCGTGGATGGTGTGTCCTCCATCGCCTCGGTCCCGTTCGAAATGGATGCCTGGCGCGTGGACCTGGCCATCGCGGGCAGCCAGAAGGGGCTGATGTGCCCCGCCGGTCTGGGCGTGCTGGCGCTGAGCCCACGTGCGCTGGAACTGGCCGAGAAGGCGACCATGCCGCGCGGATACTTCCACCTGTTCGACATGGTGAACGCACATGCGGCGGGCAGCTTCCCATACACCCCGCCCGCGCCGCTCCTGCACGGGATGCGCGCGGCCCTGGACCGGTTGGCCGCCGAAGGGCTGGACCGGGTGTTTGACCGGCATCACCGGCTGGCCAGCGGCGTGCGCGCGGCGGTGGCGGCCTGGGGGCTGCGGACGGTGGCGGAAAGCCCGGCCTGCGCCTCGGACACGGTGACGGCGATCTACACCCCGGACGGGGTCGACGCGCGCGAGGTCATCGCCATCGCGCGGGACCGCTACAACTGCTACCTGGGCGCCGGGCTGGGACCGCTGGCGGGGCGGGCCTTCCGGATCGGCCATCTGGGCGACCTGAACGAGGGCATGTGCTTGAGCGCGCTGAGCATCGTGGAAATGGCGCTCAACGCCGCCGGGGCGCGCGTGCCCTATGGCGCGGGCGTGGCCGCGGCGCAGGAGACCTATGCCGCGCCCTACACCCTGCGGGTCGTGGACGGCGGTATCGCCGCCGAGTGACATCCCGATCTGGATCGAGGCCCGGAAATGCCCACCGCAGGCGCCGCGGTGGGCATTTGCGATTTGGCGGAGGCTACGGCGCAACCGACGTGCCGATAAGTGGTTGGCGTCAGGGGCAAGGGTTCGCCCGCGTGCCCGCGGGTCATGTTCCGAGCGCCCGCGCCCGCGGAAGGGGCGGCGCGGCGCATTCTGCGCTGTCGGGATTGCCCGATCCTGAATCCCGGTGCGAACAGATGGCTGGCCGTTGCGGCAGAGGGACCGCGAGACCGGCGCATGGCGAAAGCGCACGGTTCCTTGATCGAATGCGCATGTCCTGATCAGCGCCCTTGCGCGGTCCTGCGCGGCGGCGCCCGTGTCTTGTCGCCATCAATGTTACAAGATAACACGCGAGCATGAGCCTTGCCCATGCCCAAAGCGCTGCGTCGGCGCGTTTCGAAACACCCGTCCTCGGCGCGCTGTTCACGCTTTCCGGGGCCGCGGCGCTGATCTATCAGGTGCTCTGGGTGCGCGAGTTGGGGCTCTTGTTCGGCTCCACCGCGCAGGCGGCGGCGCTGACCATCGCCATCTTCTTTGCTGGCATCGCACTGGGGGGCTGGCTGTTCGGCCGGCTGGCGGCACGGCTGGCGCGGCCCCTGCGCGCCTTCGGGCTGGTCGAGATCGGGGTGGCGGCGACCGCGCTGGGGCATTTCCTGGTCGCTGATGTCTACTTTCGCCTATACCCGGCGCTCTTCGCGCTGGTCGGCGGCAATCCCGTGCTGGAAACCGCGCTGAAAGCGACCGTGGCCGCGACGATCCTGCTGCCCTCGGCGATCCTCATGGGCGGGACGCTGCCGCTGATGGGCCAGCACGTCATCCGCGCGCGCGATGCGCTGGGCCGCATGGGCGCGGCGCTTTATGCACTCAACACTGCCGGGGGCGCGATGGGCGCGATGGCGGCGGGGTTCTTCCTGCCGATTTGGCTGGGGTTCTCGGGCGCCTATCTGCTGGCGGTGGGGTTCGACCTGTTCGTGGGCGCTGCGGCGCTGCTGCTGGCGCGGCGCGCCCTGCCGCGGGTCGCGCAGGCGACGGTCGCGCATGTCGCCATTCCCGCGCGGCTCTGGGGCATCGCCTTCGCCTCGGGCTTTGCCACGCTGGCGGTCGAGGTGATCTGGACCCGCGCTTTCGCCCAGGTCCTGCAAAACTCGGTCTACACCTACGCGCTGGTGCTGACCGTGTTCCTGGCGGCGCTGTCGCTGGGTGCGGCGCTGGCCAATGCGCTGAACAGGCTGCGCGCGCGCCCCGAGGCGGTGCTGACCGGGCTCCTGGTGGCCTCGGCCCTCATGATCACTGCCACGCCGCATCTGTTCCACCACCTGACCCGAGGCCTGGGCTATCTGGGCGGGCGGGCCGAGTTCGCGGGGTATGTGGCCGAGGTCGGGCGCGTGGCGGCGCTGACCATGCTGATCCCCGGAACCATCCTGGGGGCGGTTCTGCCCTACCTGTTGCGGCTGATGGAGGGGGGCGGGGCGCCCGGCGCGGTGCTGGGGCGGTTGATCGCGGTCAACACGACGGGCGCGATCCTTGGCGCGCTGGCGGGGGGCTTCGTGCTGCTGCCGCTGGTCGGCATGTGGCAGGGTTTGTGGCTGATGGCGGCGGTCTATGCCGTGCTGGTGCTTGCGCTTTGGCGACCGGATGAGCGCCTGGCGGCACAGTCCCTGCGCCTGGCCGCGCTGGCGGGGGCGGTGGCGCTGATGGCGGGCCGTCCGGGGCTGGAGCCTACGCGGCTGAACGCGGGCGAGGAATTGCTGGACTTCCGCGAGGGCGCCTCGGCCCATGTCGCCGTGGTCGAGCGCCGGGGCGCAAAATTCATCCGCGTCAACAATTTCTACACGCTGGGCGGGTCCGGCGCGCTGGTGCCCGAGCGTAACCAGACCATGATCCCGCTGCTGACCCACCCGGACCCGCGCGAGGTCTTTTTCCTGGGCATGGGGACCGGGATTTCCGCCGGGGCAGGGCTGTTCGCAAACCCCGAGCGGGTGACGGTCTGCGAATTGCTGCCCGATGTGGTTGATTTCGCACGCGACTGGTTCGAGCCCTACACAAACGGCCTCTTCACCGACCCGCGCGTGACCATCCACCGCGAGGACGGGCGGCAGTGTCTGGCCCGGTCCCGCGCCACCTATGACATGATCATCGCCGATCTGTTCACGCCCTGGCGCGCGGGGGTGGGCAATGTCTATACGCTTGAACATTACCGCCTTGCCGCGTCCCGGCTGAACAAGGGCGGCACTTATGTGCAGTGGATGCCGCTCTATCAGGTCTCGCGCCCCGAGTTCGAGATCATCGCCAACACCATGGCGCAGGTCTTCCCCGAACTGACGTTCTGGCGCGGGGACCTTTACCCCGAGCGCTCGATCCTGGCGCTGGTGGGGCGCAATGAGGCCGCACCGCTGGATCCCGGGACGCTGGCGGCGCAATGGCGGGTGATGACGGGGGACGAGGCGCCCGACAATGTTCTGATCGACCGGGCGCTGAAATTCTACGCGGGCAACGCGGCGTCGGGGCTGTTTGCCGATGCGCCGATCAACACCGACGACCGCCCGCTGATCGAATACCTTGCTCCGCGCACCCATCGCGCGGTGATCGCCGGGACTGCCAGTTTCCTGACCGGCGCGGCGCGGGACCGGCTCTATGCCGATCTTCTGGACGCGATGCCGGCCGAGGACGACCCCCATCTGTCGCGCCTGACGGGGGCGCAGCGCACCATGCCGGGCGCCGGTGCGCTCTATGCGCGCTGGCAGGGGATGCGCACACGCAACGACCTGCGCGCCGGGCCGCTTTGGCAGGAATTCGTGGCGCTGACCCCGCCCCATGCCCGCAACCCCGACAGCCCCGCGGGTCAGGTCGCCCGCAGCAATCTGGCCTTTGGCGATAATCCGGACTGACCGGCGCGCGGCGTCCAAGGACCCTGCACGGCGCGCCGGCGCTGATTTCAGGCGGGCTCTGCCGCGGCGATCCCCGAGATCGCCTGCACCAGCGAATCCTCGGTCACGTCATCAATGGTGAACTCGCGCATGATCTTTCCGTGATACATGGCCACGATCCGGTCCGACACGCGCAGCACCTCGGGCATTTCGGAGCTGATCACGATCACCGCATAGCCCTGCCCCGCCAGTTCGCGCAGCAGATTGTGTATCTCGGATTTCGAACCCACGTCGATTCCGCGGGTCGGCTCATCGACGATCAGGACGCGGGGCTGCATCGACAGCCACTTGCCGATCACGATCTTCTGCTGATTGCCGCCCGAGAGCACGGCGGTGGGTTGGCGCCAGCTTGGGGTCTTGATGGCCAGCTTGTCCCGATACTGGTCGAAAATCGCGATCTCGGAACCTTTCGCGACAAACGGCCCGGCGGTCAGGTCCTGCACCTGCGGCAGGGTCATGTTGTCGCGACAGTTCATCTGCAGCACCAGTCCCTGTTCCTTGCGGTTTTCCGGCACCAGCGACACACCCAGCGCAATCGCATCGCGGGGCGAGGTGATTTCGACCTTCTGGCCGTCGACCCAGATTTCACCCGAGGTCGGGGTCCGCAGGCCGAACAGCGTTTCGGCGATTTCGGTCCGGCCCGCGCCGACCAGCCCGTAGAAGCCCACGATTTCACCGGTGCGCACGGTGAAGCTGACATCCTCGAACAAGCCCGCGCAGGTGAGGCCCCGCACCTCGAGCATGGTTTCACCGAAATTCGGCGCCGCCTCGTTGCGCGACAGATCAAGGCTGCGCCCGATCATCAGGCGCGTGACCTCGTCCTCGTTCGTCTCGGCGGTGGTCAAGGTCCCCCGATAGGCCCCGTCCCGCAGCACGGTGATCCGGTCCGACAGGGTGAAGATTTCATCCATGCGGTGCGAGATGTAGACAATGCCCACGCCCTGCGATTTCAGGTCGTTGATGATATCGAACAGCACCACCTTTTCGGCATCGGTGAGCGAGGCGGTCGGCTCGTCGAACACCACGACCCGCGCATCGACGGTCAGGGCACGTGCGATCTCGACCATCTGCTGGTTGGCGATGGAAAGCTGCGCCACCGTCGCTTCGGCCCGGAACCTGCATTTCAGCCGCTTGAGGATGGCGTTCGAGCGCTCTTCCAGCGTCTTCCAGTCCACCCGCCCGAAGGACTTGCGCGGCAATTCACCCAGATAGATGTTCTCGGCCGCCGACATTTCGGGGACAAGGCTCAGTTCCTGGTGGATCAGCACCACGCCTTGGGACTTGGCCTCGATCGGGTTGGTCATCTGCACGGGCTTGCCGCCGATGATGATCTGCCCCTCGTTCGGCTGGTACATGCCGGCCAGCACCTTCATCAGCGTGGACTTGCCGGCGCCGTTCTCGCCCAGCAGGGCGTGGACCTCGCCCGGCATCACCTCGAAATCCACGCCGTCCAGGGCGCGCACGCCGGGGAAGGTCTTGACGATGCCCTTCAGGCGCAGGGCGGGTTCGCGTGCATCACTCATAGGCGCAGCCCTCCGTCAGCGGGGCGGTTGAAGCGTTTGTCGAGGAACAGGACCGCGATCAGGATGCTGCCGAGGATGACAAGGACATAGAAGGCGGGCACCTGCATCAGGTTCATCCCGTTGCGCAGGATACCGATGGCCAGCACCCCGCCCAGCGTGCCGATGATATCGCCCTTGCCGCCCGTCAGCTTGGTGCCGCCGAGGACGACCGCGGTGATGACCCAAAGCTCGTAGTCGCGGCCCAGATTGGGCGTTGCCGCCCCCATCTGCGTTGACAGCAGCACGCCCGACAGCGCGGCCAGAAAGCCGATCAGCATGAAGTTGACCATCATGTGCGGACCGACCCGGATGCCTGCGTTCACCGCCGCCTCGCGGTTGCCGCCGACGGCGTAGGTGTTCCGCCCGTGGACCGTGCGCGACAGCAGCAGATGCACGGCGATCACGGCCACCGCGAAGATCACGGCGAGCACCGGGAACGGGCCGATGGTCAGGAAGCTGAAGTCGGAATAGGCGAAGTTCATCGCGTAGAAGGACTGCTCGCCGGTGTAGACGAAGACCAGCCCGCGAATGCCCAGCATCGCGCCCAGGGTGACGATGAAGGCATCGACCCCGGTCTTCCAGACAATGAAGCCGTTGATCGCCCCCATCAATATGCCCACCAGCAGGGCGATGCAGACCGCAGGCAGGATCTGCCAGTTGCCCCATGTCGCAAACATCGCCCAGCTTTGGACATCGACCGCAAAGGCCGCGGCCAGCGCCAGGGTCGCCCCCACCGACAGGTCGATGTTGCCGTTGATCATCACCAGCGTCATGCCCAGCGCGATCAGCCCGATGGTCGAGGTCTGCACCAAGATGTTCATCACGTTTTGGCCCGAAAAGAAGTTATCCGCCGCGAAGCTGAAGAAGATGAAGACGATCAGCACGAAGCCCCAGATCGGATTGCGCATCAGCCAGCGCACCAGCGGGATTTGAGTAAGGTTTGCCATGACGGGCCTCATGCTATGGGCGAGAACAGGCGACCGCGCTTGGCAGCCACGTCGAGCCAGACCGCGATGATGATGACCGCCCAGGTGACCAGCCATTGCGTGTAGTAGGGCTGCCCCATCAGGATCAGACCGTTCTGGATGAAGGCCAGCATCAGCACGCCCAGCACGGTGCGCAGGATGCTGCCGGAGCCGCCAAGCAGGGACGTGCCGCCCAGGATCACCGCCGCCAGTACCTGAAGCTCATATCCCTGACCCACATTGTTCTGAGAGCCCATGACGCGGCTGCCCAGGATGATCGCCGCAACCGCCACGCAAAGCGCCGAGATAAGATAGGTCATGAACACGATCCGCGACCGCGGGATGCCGGAAAAGACCGAAGCTGTGGGGTTGCCCCCGACTGCATGGACCCGCCGCCCGAATGGCATGGTGGTCATGATGACATGAAAGATCAGCGCGAGCCCAAGGAAGATGATGATCGGTGTGGCGATGCCGAAGATCGCTCCGCGCCCGAAGATGGCGAACCACGTGCCGCTCTGATCCGCAATATCGACATTCTGCCCGCCGCTGTAGATCAGCACCAGCCCCTGGATGGCCGAGAGCATCCCCAGCGTCACGATCAGCGAATTAAGTCGCAATATGCCGATCAGGAACCCGTTGATCGCGCCCAAGCACAGCGTTGCCGCGACCATGACGGGAATCGCCAGTTCCGGGCCGATCTTGTCGTGCAGATCGACCACCAGCACGGTCGCAAAGGACAGCATCGATCCCACCGACAGGTCCAGATTGCCACCGATCACGACAATGGTCACCCCAAGCGCGATGACACCGATGATCGTCGCCTGCCGGAAGACGGACATGATGTTCGCGGTCGTCAGGAACCGGTCCGACATCAGCGCGAACACGATCATGAAGACGATGAAGGCGACAAGAATTCCCTGCTTTGCGATTGCAGGGCCCCCGGCCTTGAGGCGGGTCAACAGC
>SKMI01000229.1 GCA_007121115.1 Paracoccaceae bacterium
TCGCCCACCGCCACGCGGATGGCGCTGATGTCTTCGGGGCGCTCGGCCAGGCGGCAGTGGATATGCACCGCGCCGCCCTTCTGCGCCAGCCCCGCCATTTCCATCAGCCCCGCGCCCTTGCCGTCGATCTGCGCGGCCTGCGCCAGGATCGCGCCCACCGTCACCACGCCGGTGCCGCCGACGCCGGTGATGACCACGTTGTGCGTGCCGTCGATGGCGGGCAGCACAGGGTCCGGCATTTCGGGCAGGTCCAGGGACTGCGCGGGCGCCTTGCGGACCTTGGCGCCCTCCAGCGTGACGAAGGACGGGCAGAAGCCCTTCAGGCACGAAAAGTCCTTGTTGCAGGCGGACTGGTCGATGGCGCGCTTGCGGCCCAGCTCGGTCTCCTTCGGCACGATGGCGACGCAATTGGACTGCACGCCGCAATCGCCGCAGCCTTCGCAGACATCGGTGTTGATGAAGATGCGCTGATCCGGGTCCGGGAACTGCCCGCGCTTGCGGCGGCGGCGCTTCTCGGCGGCGCAGGTCTGGACATAGACGATGGCCGAGACGCCCTTGTGCTGCGCATAGCGCTTCTGCACCGCCTCCATGTCGGCGCGTTCGTGCCAGTCGATGCCCTTGGGGAAGTCGGCGCGGCGGGGCTCTTCCTTTTCATCATAGACCACGGCGACATGGGGCACGCCCATGGCCTGCAACTCGCGCACGATCCGGTCGGCGCTCAGGTCGCCCTCGTTCTTCTGCCCGCCGGTCATGGCGACGGCATCGTTGTAGAGGATCTTGAAGGTGATGTTGGTGCCCGCAGCGAGCGCGGCCCGGATCGCCTGCACACCCGAGTGGTTGTAGGTCCCGTCACCGAGGTTCTGGAACACATGTTCGCGGGTGGAAAACGGCGCCTCGCCGACCCAGTTCACCCCCTCGCCGCCCATCTGGGTGAAGCCCACGGTGTTGCGATCCATCCACTGCACCATGTAGTGACAGCCGATGCCCGCATAGGCGCGGTGGCCCTCGGGCACCTTGGTCGAGGTGTTGTGCGGGCAGCCCGCGCAGTAATAGGGCAGGCGCGCGGCCAGTTCGGGGGCGTTGTCGGCGCGCCGGGCCTCGGCCAGCGATGCCAGCCCGGCCTTGATCCGGTCGGTGCCTCGCCCTTCCTCGATCAGGATATCGCCCAGCTTCTCGGCGATCATGATCGGGTCCAGCGCGTAGCGGGTGGGGAACAGTTCCACCTGGCGGCCGTTTTCCCATGTGTCGCCCTTGTGCCAGCCGTAGACACGGCGGCCCCGGCGATCATCGAAGATCGCTTCCTTGACCTGCACCTCGATCAGCTTGCGCTTTTCCTCGACCACGATGATCAGCTCCAGCCCCTCGGCCCAGTCGTGGAAGCCTGCCATGTCCAGCGGCCAGGGCTGGCCGACCTTGTAGGTGGTCAGACCAAGACGCAGCGCCTCCTCCTCGCCGATGCCCAGCAGGTTCAGCGCGTGCACCAGGTCCAGCCAGTTCTTGCCCGCCGCGACCATGCCGATCTTGGCGCCGGGCTTGCCCCAGACGCGGCGATCCATGCCGTTGGCGCGGGAAAACGCTTCGGCCGCGAAGCGCTTGTAGTCGATCATCCGCGCTTCCTGCGCCACTGGCGTGTCGATCAGGCGGATGTTCAGCCCGCCGTCGGGCATGGTGAAATCGGGGGTGACGAACTGCATCCGCTGCGGATCGCCGTCCACCACCGCCGTGGCCTCGACTGTGTCCTTCATGGTCTTAAGACCCACCCAGACACCCGCGAAGCGCGACAGCGCATAGCCATAGTGGCCGAAATCCAGGATCTCCTGCACGCCGGCGGGCGAGAGGACGGGGATATAGGCGTCCACCATGGCCCAGTCCGACTGGTGCAGCGTGGTGGAGGACTCACCGGTGTGGTCATCGCCCATGGCCACCAGAACGCCACCATTGGGCGCGGTGCCGGCCATGTTGGCATGGCGGAACACATCGCCCGAGCGGTCCACCCCCGGGCCCTTGCCATACCACAGCCCAAAGACGCCGTCATAGCGCCCCTCGCCGCGCAATTCCGCCTGCTGGCTGCCCCAAAGCGCGGTTGCAGCCAGATCCTCGTTCAGCCCTTCCTCGAACCGGACCTGCGCGGCCTCCAGCAGCTTTTTCGCGCGGTTCATCTGCATGTCCACCGCGCCCAGTGGCGAGCCGCGATAGCCGGTGACATAGCCTGCGGTGTTCAGCCCCGCCGCCCGGTCGCGCGCCGCCTGCGCCAGCATCAGCCGCACCATGGCCTGCGTGCCGTTCAGCAGCACGGGGCTTTTTTCCAGATCGAAACGATCGCTCAGCGATATGTCCTGACGTCCCATTCAGCGCCTCCCTGCGGTATGGATGGGTTTGGTCGCATTATGGGTCAAAAAGACTGACCTACAAAGCGCATTTTGCCAATCTTCACTTTTGCGCCACCAAAAGAGCGCATAAGAAAGAAAAGGCACGGGAGAGGGGGCCGCTCTTGAGCGGGTGAAAATGCTGGACTGGGACAAGCTCAGAATCTTTCACGCGGTGGCCGATGCCGGCAGCCTTACCCATGCGGGTGAGACGTTGAATCTGTCGCAATCCGCCGTCAGCCGCCAGATCCGCGCACTGGAAGAGACCCTGGATACCACCCTGTTCCACCGCCACGCGCGCGGCCTGATTCTCACCGAACAGGGCGAGCTTCTGTTCGAGGCCACGCAGTCGATGTCACGCAGGCTGGACGCCGCCGCCGCGCGCATCCGCGACAGCGAGGACGAAGTGTTCGGCGAATTGCGCGTGACCACCACCGTGGGGTTCGGCACGCTCTGGCTGGCCCCGCGCCTGCCTGCGCTTTACGCGAAATACCCGGACCTTAAGATCGACCTGATGCTGGAAGAGCGCGTGCTGGACCTGCCAATGCGCGAGGCTGATGTGGCCATCCGCATGAAGGAGCCCAGCCAGGCCGACCTGATCCGGCGCAAGATGATGTCGGTGCGCATGCGGCTTTACGCGACGCCGGAGTATCTGCGCGCGAACGGCACGCCCGACACGCTGGAGGACATGGTCAATTTCCGCTTGATCTGCCAGAGCGTTTCGGCGCAGCAGGTCAGCGCCGGCGCCATGCTGGTGCGCGAGTTGCTGTCGCACCCGGTGCGGTCGACCTTTACCGTCAACAACTATTTCGGGGTGTTGCAGGCGGTGCTGAACCATCTCGGTGTCGGGCTGCTGCCCGATTACGTGACCGAGGAATTCACACATCTGGTCCGCGTTCTGCCCGAGATCGAGAGCCACGAGATCCCGGTCTACCTCGCCTATCCCGAGGAAGTGCGTCAGTCCAAGCGCGTGGCCGCGTTCCGCGATTTCGTGCTGGATGAAATCACCGCCTATCGCAAGTCGCGGCGGAGTGTTGACACGGCGGTATGATTCTTCGCGCTCAGGTTGCATGGAGAGGTGAGGTATGTATGCAACGCATGTCGGAGTTGTGCGCGGCGCAGAAACATTTAACTTGCGTAATGCCGGTTCGGACACCTAGATGGTGGTCAGAAGCGCAGAGACTGAGTCTTGAGCTTCTACCTCCCTGTTGGACTTTGGCCGAGCTTTGCTCGGCCTTTTTTTTGGCTGATCGGCAGATGCGCAAAAAATTCGCGCATCTAAGTATGTTGTTGCACTGCCTGCAGGCAGAGGACAAAGCCTGATGATGCGGGGCCCACGCCGCGCCGCCCGTGGCTTGCTCGCCGGGCAGCACGGCATGGGCGCAACCGCTCAAGCGCGGTCGCGCGGTGTGTCGCTGCGCACGCGTGCCAGGCGCTCTTCGACACCGTCGCGCGACAGGGCCGATTTCGGGCCGCCCTTGCGGCGGCGCTCTTCTGTTGCGCGTGCTTCAAGATACGCGAACACCATGACGAAACCGATGGTACCAAACGTCAGAAACCCAAGTGCGATATCCATAACCGTCTCCTTTGGTTGTGATGTGAAGGACTACGCAACCCGGCGGTCGCTGGATGCGATGAGCGCGAGAAAATCTTCTATTTCTCAAAAGCATACCGGTGTATGCTCGGATTTGGCCCTGCGGCAACGCGCCACGCCGAGCGGGTGATTCGCAAGCTAATCCGGGACGTTGTGCCTCGGCGGGAATGACGCGCCGCGCCGCCTCAGCGAATCGTGAGCAGCACTGCTGCAAAATAGAGCATCACGCCGAGGGGGCCGAATTGCCCGGCAAAGAGCGCGAGCAGGAACAGCAGTCCCAGCACGCCCACCGTCACCTCGGCCTGCTGCCGGACGGGCAGTGCCCGCACCTGACGGTCGACGGTTTCGAAATTCCGCCCCGGCCAAAGCTGCGCCACGACCAGCACCGCGGCGTTGCGCGCGCGCAGCGCCAGACTGTTCAGAACACTGTGCCGGGTGTCGGACATGGCTCCCCCCACATCGCGGTATGCAGCTGCACACGCCATACCATGCGCCTGCTGCGTCTTGCAATCGGTCCCTTCCGTTGGGCGCCCCCATTCAGTAAGGAGGAGCCGCAACCGAACGGGACCGCAAGATGACCGAGCCGCAGATCACCCCTGACCTGATTGCCGCCCATGGCCTGACCCCGGACGAATACGACCGCATTCTCGAGATCATCGGCCGCACCCCGAGTTTCACCGAACTGGGCATCTTCTCGGCCATGTGGAATGAACATTGTTCCTACAAGTCGTCCAGGAAATGGCTGCGCACCCTGCCGACCGAGGGGCCGCAGGTGATCTGTGGACCGGGCGAGAACGCGGGCGTGGTGGATATCGGCGACGGGCAGGCTGTGGTCTTCAAGATGGAGAGTCACAATCACCCCAGCTACATCGAACCCTACCAGGGCGCGGCCACCGGGGTGGGCGGCATCCTGCGCGATGTCTTCACCATGGGTGCGCGGCCCATCGCCGCCATGAACGCGCTGAGCTTTGGCGAGCCCGCCCACCCCAAGACCGCGCATCTGGTGCGTGGCGTGGTCGAAGGGATCGGCGGCTACGGCAATTCCTTTGGCGTGCCCACCGTGGGCGGCGAGGTCCGGTTCCATTCCGCCTATAACGGCAACTGCCTGGTCAACGCCTTCGCCGCCGGGCTGGCCGA
>SKMI01000302.1 GCA_007121115.1 Paracoccaceae bacterium
CCGCGCGCAGGTCTGTCTTGCGCTGACGCGCGGTTGAAGGGGGCATTCTGCCCCCTCTGCGCGCGAAGCGCGCGCATTCACCCCCTGAGGATATTTCTGCACAGATGATGGGGCGGGTCGGTGCTGGCGCGCCGTAGATGCCGGTCGCGGGGGCGTTCAGTCGGGTGGGTCGGATTTGGGCTCGAGGGGTTCGCCGTAGAGTTCCAGCCGGTGGCCCAGCAGGCGATAGCCGAGCCGGCGGGCGATGCGTTCCTGCAGGGCCTCGATCTCGGGGTCGCAGAATTCGATGACATGGCCGGTGTCCATGTCGATCAGGTGATCGTGGTGGGCGCGCTGGCTGTCTTCGAACCGGGCGCGGCCGTCGCCGAAATCGCGTTTTTCCAGCAGACCCGCTTCTTCGAGCAGTTTGACCGTGCGATAGACCGTGGCGATGGAGATGCGCGGGTCGAGACGGCTGGCGCGGGCGTGCAGTTCCTCTGCATCCGGATGATCGCTTGCTTCGGAGAGCACGCGAGCGATGGTCCGGCGCTGGCCGGTCATGCGCAGGCCCTGCGCTTCGATCCGCGAGATGAGGTCTTCTGCCACCGGGTTTGCGGTTCCGTCGCTGGTTTCGCCGTCGGTCCCCGGCTGCCAGGCGCAGTCATGGACCGGGCGCGGGTTTTCCGATGGCGCCAGCCTATCCTGCCGGTCGCGATGCGGCAATGCCGGGCGTGTGAACCCTGGCCGCTCAGGACTTGGGCAAGGAGCGCCAGCGCGTCTCCAGCGCCTCGATGGCGCGGATGCGGTCTTCGGTCTTGGGGTGGCTCATCAGCCAGACCGGGGTGCCGCCGCGCGCGCCGACCAGGCTTTCGAGCTTGCGGAACATGGATTTCTGCGGCTCGGTGCCGATGCCGGATTTTTCCAGCAGCGCGGCGGCATAGGCATCGGCCTCGTATTCGTCCGAACGGCTGAGCGAGGCGGCCAGCAGCGTGGTGATCCCGTTGGCGATCAGCACGCCCAGCCCCGGCAGGAAGCGGTTGAAGATGGTGGCCAGCGCCATGCGGATCGCATTCTGGCCCGAGAAATCGATCATCCGCCGCCTGGAATGTCCCAGCGCGACATGGCCCAGTTCATGCGCGATGACCGAGGCCAGTTCCTCGGCGCTCACCTCGCCCTTGCGATACTTGTCGTAGAAGCCGCGGGTGATGAAGATGCGCCCGTCCGGGGCGGCGAGGCCATTCACTGTCTCCGTCTCATGCACATGGACGCGGACGTGTTCGATATCGAGCGCCCGGGCCATGCGGTCGGTCAGCTTCTTCAGCTTCGCATCCGCCAGCAGGGTCGAGCGCGCGTCGAGTTCCTTCGACGTGCGCCAGGCCGAGAACCAATAGATCAGCAGCGCGTAGCCTATGGCCAGCAGGATCGGGGTGAGCTTGAGCATGGTTCAGATATGGGGCAGGCGCGCGGGCATGGCAATATCCCTCAGCATTCCTCAGCCCAGCAGCAGTGTCACACCCAGCATCGCCGTGAAGGCCAGCGTGACGACCATCCCGAGCGTAGCGGTTTCGATTCCTTCGGAGGCTTCGGGCAGCAGTTCCGAAAAGATCATCCACAGCATGGCGCCTGCGGCGAGGCCCAGCCCCACGGGCAGCCAGGGCGTGAAGGTCAGGACGAAGAGGAAGGCGGGCACCGCCAGCAGCGGCTGCGGCAGCGAGGAGAAGATGCTCCAGACCGCGGCCTTGCCCACGCTGGCGCCGCGCGGGACCATGACCAGCGCGATGGCCAGTCCTTCGGGCACGTTGTGCAGCGCGATGGCGATGGTGATGAAATCGCCCAGCTCGCGCCCGCCGCCATAGGCGACGCCGACGCCGATGCCTTCGGCCGCCGAATGCACGGTCATGACGCCCATGATCAGCAGGATCTTCATGGCATCCGCGCCGCTGGCCCCGGCCACCGCCAGTCCATCGCCGTTGTCGAACAGGCGCTTGGCGATCCAGATGCCTGCCAGCCCGGCCAGCAGCCCCGCCAGCGTGCGCGGGGCCGAGAATTCGAACCCTTCGACGATCAGGCTGAAGCACGCGGCCAGCATCAGCCCCGCCGCCACAGCGTTTCCTAGTGCCAGCCAGCGCGGCGTGACGGTGGTCTTCATCGCCAGAAGGGGGAGGGCACCGATCCCGGTGGCCAGCGCGGTGATCAGGGCGGCCACGAAGACCAGCGTAACGGTTGGGTCGGACATGGTGTCCTGCCTGTTGTTTTGGAATGATTCTAATCTACTGACATCCACCGGCGGGTGCAACCCCCCGGCAGTTGCCGCTCAGAGGTCTTCGGACCACCAGGCGTCACCGAACACGGGATCGATGCAGACCTCGATCTCCCGACCCCTGCGGTAGCGGGCCAGTTGGCGGCGCGGGCGCGGAAGGGACTGGCCCGGCTGGCCGGTGGCGTCCTCCCAGTGCAAGGCGTGCCGCTGCGGGCCCGGCAGCAGGCTGTGCGTCTTGCGCAGGCCGGTGACGCGGGCCGTGCGCCGCGCGCCGTGGTGCCGTGCGCGCCGCGCCGATTGCGCGCGCCGTGCGCGCGGAGCGCCGATCACCAGCCCGGCCACCGTGACCAGAAGCCCCAGTCCTCCGAAGAGCGCCGCATTGGTCCGGTCCCGGCGCGGATCGATGCTGAACCGGTAAGGGTCCGCGGCGCTGTAGCGCAGGGGCAGGACCCCGCCGACGCGGGCCTGATCGAACAGCCTGCGGCTGACGGATAGTTGCGCGGTGATCGCAGGGTGGTCGGCGGGCTGGTAGGTGAGGTGCAGCCGGTAGCGGGGCAATCGCGGCCGCTCGAGGGAATACCGCCCCGGTCTGAACCGCTTGTCGATGACCTGCGCCTGCGCCTCCACCCCGTCACGCGCCAGCAGGCTGGCGTTGCCTACTGCGTTCAGCGCCAGCCAGGCAAGGCCAAGCCCAAGGCACAGCATCGCTGCCGACCAGTGCAGGCCAAGGCGCCAGAGCAGATGCCAGGAGAAGACGGCGTTGCGGTTCATGATCCGGCCCCGGTCGGCGCGCTGGTCCGATCCGCCCATGCCCCCGGTTCCGCAGCGGCCGGGGAGCGGGGGGTCAGAAATCCTCTTCCCACCAGCCGCGCCCGGTTTTCGGGTCCACATAGACGACGATGACGCTGCCTGCGGGATAGTCCGACAGGGCGTCATGCGTGTACATGCGCGATTCGCCTTCCTGCCCCGACGCATCGACCCATTGCAGCACGTACATCTGGCGGTTGTTCTTCTGGACGTTGGTTTGGCGCATGCCGGTCACGCGGGCCTGGCGAACCTCGCCCTTCGTCGCGGCGCGCAGGACCGAAAGCTTGCGCTTCCACATCCACCACGCAAGCCCGACGGTCACGATCGCTGCAATCAATCCGACCCCGCCGAAAATCCAGCCGATCAGTCTGTTAGCGCCCGGTTCGATCTCGTTCACCTCGGGGCGGTGCGACACATAGCGGATGGGGACCTCGTCGCCCGCGCGCACCTGGTTATAGAAGCTTCGCTGCACCGATTCAGTGTCCGAGAGCGGCGATCCGCCCTCGGGCCGGAAGGTGTAGGACAGGTAATATGTCACCGTGGTCCGACCGTCCGAATCCCGTCCCGTGCGGGTGTACTTGTCCTCGATGGTGGCGATGCCGTCGATTCCGTAGCGGTCCAGAAGCTGTGCCTGCTGGAACGTGTAGAGCCCGACACCGCCGAAGCTGACCGCGAACAGGAGCGGGAACAGGACCCAGAGCGCGCCCAGCCGCCACAGCAGCCTTGGATAACTGACCTGCTTGCGCTGAATCGCCATGACCTGTCCCTCGTGCCACCTCCGCTGACGCATGATACTCCAATTCGCGGCGCCGGAACACCGCAACGCGGCCTTTCCCTCGGGCGCGGGGGGCGCTACACCGTCGCGCGTGTCCCCGCCCGTGAAAGAGTGATGCCGAGATGATGGACAAGACATTCGACGCCGCCACCGCCGAAGCGCGGATCGCGCAACTATGGGAGGAGCGCGGCGCCTTTCGTGCGGGCGCCAATGCCTCGCGGCCCGAGACGTTCTGCATCATGATCCCGCCCCCGAACGTGACCGGCTCGTTGCACATGGGGCACGCCTTCAACAACACGTTGCAGGACATCCTGGTGCGCTGGAAGCGGATGCAGGGGTTCGATGTGCTCTGGCAGCCGGGCACGGACCATGCGGGCATCGCCACGCAGATGGTCACCGAACGCGAGATGGCCGCGAACGGCGAGCCCACGCGCGCCGAGATGGGGCGCCCGGAGTTCCTGAAGCGCGTCTGGCAGCAGAAGGTGAAATCGCGCGGCACCATCATCGGCCAGTTGCAGCGGCTGGGGGCGTCCTGCGACTGGTCGCGCGAGGCCTTCACCATGTCCGGCGCCCCCGAGGCCCCCGCGGGCGAGGAGGGCAATTTCCACGATGCGGTGATCAAGGTCTTCGTGGAGATGTACAACAAGGGCCAGATCTATCGCGGCAAGCGGCTGGTGAACTGGGACCCGCATTTCGAGAGCGCGATTTCCGACCTGGAGGTGGAGAATACCGAGGTCGACGGCCACATGTGGCACTTCAAGTATCCGCTCGCCGGGGGCGCCACCTATGAGTATGTCGAACGTGACGAAGACGGCAACGTCACCCTGCGCGAGACCCGCGATTACATTTCCATCGCCACCACACGGCCCGAGACGATGCTGGGCGACGGCGCCGTGGCCGTTCATCCATCGGATGCGCGTTATGCGCCAATTGTCGGAAAGTTATGCGAAATCCCGGTGGGGCCAAAGGAGCACCGTCGCCTGATCCCCATCATCACCGACGACTACCCGGACCCGGATTTCGGCTCGGGCGCGGTCAAGATCACCGGGGCGCATGATTTCAACGACTATGCGGTGGCCAAGCGCGGCGGGATTCCGTGCTACCGGCTGATGGACACACGCGCGCGGATGCGCGACGACGGCGCGGCTTACGCCGAGGCGGCGACGGTTGCCGGTGAAGTCGCGCGCGGGGAGCGGGTGTTGTCCGAAGCCGAGGCCGACGCGCTGAACCTGGTCCCCGACCATCTGCGCGGGCTGGAC
>SKMI01000087.1 GCA_007121115.1 Paracoccaceae bacterium
GGGATGCTGTGACGGTCCGGCGCGAGGTCATGATTCTCTCGGGCGCGGCAGAAACCCGAATGTCGTGCAAAGAAGCGCCCCCTTGACGCGACCGCGTTCCACAGGACGTGATCAGCGCTTCCACACGATCCGGTCGCAAGATCGAAGGTCATTCCCCGCCGGTGCGACAGCACCGCCAGCGCCCGCAAGAAGCGAGACTCTCGGCATGCAGGGTGGGTTGGAGGGCGCGACCCGAGGGCGCTTTTCTCCAACGCTCCCGCCCTGACCAGGCGGGACCGGGCGCGGCGCTTCCTCAGATCTGCTTTTCGGGCATGAACACCTTCAACCCGTCCAGCGCGTCCGAGACCTTCAACTGGCAGGTCAGGCGCGAGCGGGCCGGGTCGGGCTCATAGGCGAAATCGAGCATGTCCTCTTCCATCGGATCCTTTTCGGGCAGTTTCTCCACCCAGCCCGGATCGACATAGACATGGCAGGTCGAGCACGCGCAGGCGCCGCCGCAATCGGCCTCGATCCCCGGAATGCCGTTGTCGCGGGCGCCTTCCATCACGGTCAGCCCGTCGGCCACATCGACCACATGCTCGGTGCCGTTGAATTCCACATAGGTAATGCGTGCCATGCCTTGTTCTGCCTCGCCTTGCTGCATTGGTTCGATTGCGCCTGTCTGGCGCGCCGGGGTGGATGTAAGCCAGCACTCGGGATTTGACCAGAGCATGACATCCCGGGACCTGCCCGCTGCCGCATTTTGCCACGCTGCTTCCATGGGAATGCCCTCCCCCTGCCCCTCATTCGCCCCAATCCGGCGCCATCTTTGCCGGGTTGGAAACAATCGGGACAGGAACGTGCAGCATGTCCGCCGCGCAAATGAAAAGAGCGATCACCGCCGCCGCTGCTCTGGCACTGCTGGCTGGGTGCCAGATGACAACCGAGGCACCGCAGGCCACGCGGGGTGTGACCGATGCAGCGCTCACTGCGCCCGCCGTTGCCCGTGATGACATGATCGAGACCCGGCGCCAGTGCTGGCACGAAGGCATCGACGGCGATAAGCGCGTCCCCTGCCCCGAGGAACTGACGGAAAGCTTCATCATGTCGCTGCAACGGGCGCTGGCGGTGCGCGGCTACATGCCCCACAAGATCACCGGCTTCACCGATCCGCAGACCATCGCCGCCGTGCACGCCTTCCAGGCCGCGCGCGGGCTGGACAGTGCGGTGCTGAGCTACCGCACAGGCCAGGACCTTGGCCTGCTGCCGGTCGATCCCGCGGATCTCTGACCCTCGTCCCCTGACGCCAGCCTGATCACCAAAATGCCCGCGGCGCCAGGTTTCCCTGACGCCGCCGATGGTGTTGACTGTGACCGCCGATCAGCCGTCGTCGGCCACATCCTCGATCCCCAGCGCCACGAAGCGCGGGTCGCCATCACGGCGCAGCAGGATCAGGAGCGACCGCCGCCCGGCCTCGCGCGCGTCAAGCGCCCGCTCGCGCAGGTCGGCCACCGAGGTGACGGGGCTCTGCCCCGCCTCGGTGATGACATCGCCGGGGCGGACGTCCTTGCGGGCGGCGTCGCTGTCCGGGTCGACTTCGCGCACCACCAGACCCGAAATGTTGGCGCCCAGACCCAGTTCCTCGCGCAGCGCATCGGTCAGCGGCTCCAGTGTCATGCCCATCAGGCTGGCGCTGGGCTCGGGCGCGTCATCGGGCATGGTGCCATCGGGTCCGGGAGAGGCGATACCGGCCAGCTCGCGCTGGCCCAGGGTGACGCCCAGCGTCACTTCCTCGCCGTCACGGAAAACCACCACATCCACGGTTTCGCCCACGCCGGTCCCGGCCACGCGGCGCACAAGCTGGCGGGTGTCGCGCACGTCGCCGCCGTCAAAGCTCAGGATCACATCACCGGTCTGCATTCCGGCTTCCAGCGACGGACCCTCCATCACATCGGTGACCATGGCGCCGCGGGCCTCGTCCAGCCCGATCGCGTCGGCCATTTCCGGCGTCATGTCCTGGATACGCACGCCCAGCCAGCCGCGCCGGGTGGAACCGAATTCCCGCAGCTGCTCGATCACGCCGACGGCGACGTTCGACGACATGGCGAAACCGATCCCTATGGACCCGCCGGTGGGCGACAGGATCGCGGTGTTCACGCCGATCACCTCGCCCTCCATGTTGAACAGCGGCCCGCCCGAGTTGCCGCGGTTGATGGCGGCATCGGTCTGGATGTAATCATCGAAATTGCCTTGCAGCGCGCGACCGCGGGCCGAGATGATCCCGGCGCTGACCGAAAAGCCCTGCCCCAGCGGGTTGCCCACGGCAATCACCCAGTCGCCCACGCGGGCACTCTCCGAATCGCCCCACGGCACATTCGGCAGCGGGCTGTCATGCTCGACCTTCAGAAGCGCAAGATCGGTGTCAGGGTCGGTGCCCACGGTCTCGGCGGGCAATTCCAGCCCATCAAAGAATTCGATCAGGATCTCGTCGGCGCCGTCGATAACGTGGTTGTTGGTGACGATGAACCCGTCATCGGAGATCACGAACCCCGAACCCAGCGCCTGGCTCTGGCGTGGCCGGTCTTCGCGGTCAAAGAAATCGCGGAAGAAATCCTCGAAGGGCGAGCCTTCGGGGAAACCCGGGCCGGGCGCTTCGGGTGTCGGACCGGAGCGGCTGGCCACGGTGGTCGAGGTGGTGATGTTCACCACGGCCGGGCTGACGCTCTCGGCCAGATCGGCGAAGCTGGCCGGTCGGTCCTGGGCGCTTCCCGGCTGGCCGCCGAGCGCCAGAAACAGCGCCACAGTCAACGCGACGGCAAAGGCCCGCGCCAGCACCGGCTGCAGCGGGGTAACAGGATGGCGCATGGCGCGTGTCATGATGTCGATCACTCCCTTCATCAGATTTCTCCGGCGCAGTGCACGCCGGCCTGGTCGCCGTGGCAACCCGTGCATCCTTCGGCAAGATAGAGGCGCGCGGCAGAAACGCAAAGCCTGCACGCGCGTCTCAACCAGACGTGAAACCGTGCGAGCGTCACGGAAAAGCGCCCCGGACCCCGCCCGACCGGTGTGCCCCACCCGCCCGCCCGCACGCCGCTCGGACGGGGTCCGGGGCGCGCGGGCGCCATCATCGGGGCACAGTCAGAACGGCACCGGCGCCGCAACCGATATACCCTTGCCGCCGTCGGGGTGGCGCAGGCGCAGTTTATGCGCATGCAGCATCAGGCGCGGATGGTCTCGCGCCGCGCCCTCCGCATAGAGCGGATCGCCCAGGATCGGATGGCCCAGCGCCAGCATGTGGACCCGTAACTGGTGGCTGCGCCCGGTGCGCGGCATCAGCCGCACCCGCGTGTGATCCCCCGCGCGGCGCAGCACCTTCCAGTCGGTGAGCGCCGGGCGGCCGGTGTCATGGCAGACCTTCTGCCGGGGCCGGTTCGGCCAGTCCACGGTCAGCGGAAGGTCCACCTTCCCGCTGCCCCCCTCCATCGCCCCCGCCACCAGCGCCAAATACTCCTTGCGCGCCTGCCGCTTTTCGAACTGCAAGCCCAGATGCCGCTGCGCGTGCGGGGTCAGCGCGAACACCATCACGCCCGAGGTATCGCGGTCCAGCCGGTGCACCAGCAGCACCTCGGGGAACGCCCCGCGCAGCCGTTCGATCAGGCAATCGGCCAAGTCCGCACCCTTTCCCGGCACTGACAACAACCCGGCGGGCTTGTTGACGAACAGAAGCTCGTGATCCGCGTGCAGGATTTCGGGCGGGTCCGGAGGCGGGTCATAGGGTGTTTCGACCATGACGCCGCCGCTTACAGGGGGCGCTGCGACTCGGCGATGCGCGCCTCCAGACCCGGGTCGTCATGGCGCAAGGTGTGGGTCTGCACCCCGTCAAGCGCGGCGAATTGCGCCATCAGGTCATGCGGGAACCAGGTCACGCTGATTCCCTCCAGCCCCGGCAATTCGCGCAGGATCTCGGCCGTGGCGCGGGCGCAGAAGGCGTTGGCGACGGGCCCCTTTTCCTGCGCCAGCCGCAGGGCGCGTTCCGCGACCTGCGGAGACACAGGGAGGCGCTGGACCACAGTGTGATGCGTCTCGCGCGTGTGGTATCGCGCATAGATGCCGTACATCTGCCGGCCCAGCCCGTGATGCACGTCATGACGCTCCGGGGCGAGCCGGTGATACCAGCTTCCCGCGGGGTCAAACAGCACCCGCTCGCTGCCACTGATCACCAGCGCGGTGTGATCCCCGCGCCCGGTGCGGTTGTTCATGATCGTCAGCAGCATCAGTTCCGGCGCGCCGGGATGGGCGTAGCGCGCCGCCTGCACAGCGTCATCGGGTGCCCAGACACCGCGCCCGGCGCAGGCCGACAGCAGCACGAGCGCCGCAGCAAGCAACCAGACCGCCCGCAGGCCATTCGGCGCCACGAACGGCGCGCGCAAGGGCCGCACGGCCATGCTCAGGCGTTCGCCAGCGCCAGGAACACGAGCACGCCGAGCGAGATGACGATGCCCCAGGCCACGAATTTCAGGAACCCGTCGAAGGTCTTTTCCTGTGAACTAATATCCATCTTGCCATGCTCGTGCTCGGCCATGTCGATCCTCCTGCGGTCGCTCTTTGCCTTGCGATAGCCGATCCGGCGGCGGCTGTCACCCGGATTTGGGCGCTATTCCGGGGGCTTTGGGTCGCAGGCCTGCCAGCGCCAGGCACCATCCTCGCCCAGCCAGCGCCGGGCGCGGCCGTGCTGGTGAAGGTGGTTCAGATGCGCGATGGTCTCCACCAGCGCCAGCCCGTATTCCCCGCCGCCGATCTCGCGCCGGAAGATGGGCATGAAGCACTCCCCGCCCCGCCGCGGCGCGGCCAGGAACCCGTGCAGCCGCTCCAGCGCGCCCAGGTGGTTGTCGATCTTCTGGCGCAGGCGCAGGGGCAGGCCGGTGAAGGGCGTCTTGTGGCCGGGCAGAACCAGATGCTCGGGGCGCGCGAGCGTCTGGAACCGCGCGCAGCTTTCCAGCCAGTCGCCCACCGGGTCGGCCTCGGGCTCGGTGGCGTAGACGCCCAGGTTGGGCGAGATCGCGGGCAGAAGCTGGTCCGCGCCCAACAC
>SKMI01000104.1 GCA_007121115.1 Paracoccaceae bacterium
GCGCCCGAGGCAGTCTCGCGCCGTCGGTCGATGGTCATGACCGCATCGCCCGGGATCGCCAGCGGGAATTCGGCGCGGAACGCGGCATCGTAGCACCAGTGCACGGACACCCGGTGCCCGTCCAGCAGCCCCGCGCGGGCCAGCGGAAAGACCCCGCCGCTGAACGCCCCCATCAACACCCCCCGCCGCGCCAGCCGTCGCAGCGCGCCGAAGCTGCGGCGCGGGTCGGCCATGACCGATTGCGGACTGGAAATCACATAAACCACATCCACCCGGTCCAGATCGGCCAGCGCCGCATCGGCGGCAAAGGCGATGCCCGCGCTGGACAGGCAGGACGCGCCGGTTTCGGTGACGATCTGCCAGCGATAAGTTTCGGTGCCGGAAATCTGGTTGGCCGCACGCAGCGGTTCGATGGCCGAGGACAGGCAGCCCATTGGAAACCCCGGCAGGATCAGCAGCGCGATCCGTAGCGAGCCACGGCCCGGGTCGATCTGGTTTCCGTCAAAGCCGCGCTGCGGTTTCATGTCTGTGCGCCCTTGCTGTCCGGGGAACCCTTCACTGCCATTTACCCGGTCCCGGATGGCATGGAAAGGGTGGTGCGCGCTTTGCGCCTCCTGCGCCGGTGCGCCTTCACGGCGGCGGCATATTCAGGTTTGCGGGCCGCTTGCCGCATATACCGCCTGCACATGCGCGGCACTGACGCCATAGGCGGCATGGAACGCCTCGGCCATGGGTTTGTCCAGCAGTTTCAGCGGCGCGCGGATTCGCAGGTCGGAGTCGTTGTGCGCGTTCAGGCCGCGAATGAACATGTCGGGGGCCGTCAGGGTGATGGTGGGCATATGCCTCCACAATCGCTTGTGGCCGAAGTTCATCACGGTCTTCGGGGAGTCCTCGCGCAGCGCCACCGCCAGCCCCGGCGTCCAGTAGGCGCGCCGGATCGTCAAGGCATGGATGCCCGCAGCCGAGGCGCGCATCACATGGCCGCAGGTGAAATCGATCGCCACGCGGCGGTTGCGCTCGAAGATCGGGCGCGCCTCCTGCACCGTCTGGCGCAACCGGGCAACGAAGCTGCGGCCCACCCCATCGTCATCATCCAGCCGGAATTGCAGGCTGAAACGCGGACCGGGGCGGCGCGCCTCGGTGATCGCGCGGGCCATGACGTCCCGATGACGCGCCGGGGGAAAGGCGCGAATCGCCGCTTGCGGGAGGTCCGCCAGCAGCGCCTCGAGCCGGTCGCGCTGGGGGAAATCCTCGCCGATCACCACCAGAAAGGTGAAGTCCGGGTCGGTCTGGGCGCGCAGACTGGGCAGGGTCACGGTCTCGAACAGCCGGAAGCGTTCGTCCAGCCGTTCCGGCGCGTAGAGGAAGCGCGCCCTTGCCTCGGGGCTCTCATGGCGGCGCTGGAACCCGCCCAGGGCAGGATAGGAGAAGCGGCAAAGGCCGATCACTTCGGTCGGCGGCGGCATGGCAGCGTCCGGACGGTCGCGCAACCGCTTGAAGAAACCCCGGACCACCGCGCCAAACTCCCGTGCAAAGCCGCTTTGGAAACGCTAGCATCGGGCCCAAGGGCCGACAAGCGCGCGCCCCACCAGCACCGTGCGAGAACCGGCCCGGGGCTTGTTGACAACCCCCCGGAACCCGCCTATACGGCGCGCACCCTGACGCGGAAAACGCGGTCGGGACGATACAGAACTGATGTGGTCATGATCCGGGCCCGGTGCCCCGATCCTCTGGAATTCCACCGCGGCGTTCGCCTTTTCCCGGCAACGCATGCGGTTTTGTGCTTTGCGGACGCGCGGAGCATTCAAGATGACGAAATGCCCCCGGACGCCCGGCTGACGAGCGCGGGACGAACGGGCCGCAAGACAAGGCGAGAGCTGATGCCAACGATCCAGCAGCTGATCCGCAAGCCGCGGCAGCCGAAAGTGAAGCGCTCCAAATCCATGCACCTGGAGCAGTGCCCGCAGAAGCGCGGCGTGTGCACGCGTGTCTATACCACCACGCCGAAGAAGCCGAACTCGGCCATGCGGAAGGTTGCCAAGGTGCGCCTGACCAATGGTTACGAGGTCATCAGCTACATCCCCGGCGAAAAACACAACCTGCAAGAGCACTCGGTCGTGCTGATCCGCGGCGGCCGGGTGAAGGACCTTCCAGGTGTGCGCTACCACATCCTGCGCGGCGTGCTGGACACCCAGGGCGTGAAGGATCGCCGCCAGCGCCGCTCGAAATACGGCGCGAAGCGTCCGAAGTAAGGAGATACAAGCATGTCGCGTCGTCACGCTGCCGAAAAGCGCGAAATCCTGCCGGACGCCAAGTTCGGCGACAAGGTGCTGTCGAAATTCATGAACAACCTGATGATCGACGGCAAGAAGTCGGTCGCTGAATCCATCGTCTACAACGCCATGGACCGGGTCGAGGGCAAGCTCAAGCGCGCCCCCATCGAGGTGTTCCACGAGGCGCTGGACAACATCAAGCCCGCGGTCGAGGTGCGTTCGCGCCGGGTCGGCGGCGCCACCTATCAGGTGCCCGTCGAGGTCCGCCCCGAGCGCCGCGAGGCGCTGGCGATCCGCTGGCTGATCATCGCCGCGCGCAAGCGCAACGAGAACACCATGGAAGAGCGCCTGGCGGGCGAGCTGGTTGACGCGGTGAATTCCCGCGGCGCCGCCGTCAAGAAGCGCGAAGACACCCACAAGATGGCCGATGCCAACAAGGCGTTCAGCCACTACCGCTGGTAACCATCAGGCCAAAGGACCCACCCAATGGCACGCGAATACCCCCTTGAGCGCTACCGGAACTTCGGGATCATGGCGCATATCGACGCCGGCAAGACCACGACGACCGAGCGCATCCTGTTCTATACCGGCAAGAGCCACAAGATCGGCGAAGTACATGACGGCGCCGCCACCATGGACTGGATGGAGCAGGAGCAGGAACGCGGGATCACCATCACCTCGGCCGCGACCACGACCTTCTGGCAGCGTCAGGAAGACCCGAGCGCCGAAGGCACGTCGGACACCAAGTTCCGGTTCAACATCATCGACACCCCCGGCCACGTCGACTTCACCATCGAGGTGGAGCGCTCGCTCGCCGTGCTCGACGGTGCGATCTGCCTCTTGGACGCCAACGCGGGCGTCGAGCCGCAGACCGAAACGGTGTGGCGTCAGGCTGACCGCTATGAGGTGCCGCGCATTGTCTTCGTCAACAAGATGGACAAGATCGGCGCGGATTTCTTCAACTGCGTCAAGATGATCAAGGACCGCACCGGGGCGACGCCGTGCCCGGTCACCCTGCCCATCGGCGCCGAGGACAAGCTCGAGGGCATCATCGACCTGATCAAGATGGAAGAGTGGACCTGGAGAGGCGAGGATCTGGGCGCCTCCTGGACCCGCCAGCCGATCCGCGGCGAGCTGAAGGACCTGGCCGACGAGTGGCGCGCCACGATGATCGAGACTGCGGTCGAGATGGATGACGACGCGATGGAAGCCTACCTCGAAGGCAACGAGCCGGACGAGGCCACCCTGCGTCAACTGATCCGCAAGGGCACGCTGTCGCTGTCCTTCGTGCCGGTGCTGGCGGGGTCTGCGTTCAAGAACAAAGGCGTGCAGCCGCTCCTGAACGCGGTGATCGACTTCCTGCCCGGGCCGTTGGACGTGCCCGCCTACATGGGCTTTGCACCCGATGACGAGTCCGAGACCCGCAACATCTCGCGCTCGGCCAAGGACGATGACCCGTTCTCGGCGCTGGCCTTCAAGATCATGAACGACCCCTTCGTCGGCTCGCTCACCTTCACCCGCATCTATTCGGGCGTGATCAAGAAGGGCGACCAGATGCTCAACGCCACCAAGGGCAAGCGTGAGCGCGTGGGCCGGATGATGATGATGCATTCGAACTCGCGCGAGGAAATCGACTGGGCCGCCGCCGGTGACATCATCGCGCTTGCCGGGCTGAAGGAAACCACCACAGGGGACACGCTGTGTGACCCGCAGAAGCCCGTGGTGCTGGAAACCATGACCTTCCCCGAGCCGGTGATCGAGATCGCCGTGGAGCCCAAGACCAAGGCCGACCAGGAAAAGATGAGCCAGGGTCTGGCCCGTCTGGCCGCCGAGGATCCGTCCTTCCGTGTCGAAACCGATCTGGAGTCGGGGCAGACGATCATGAAGGGCATGGGCGAATTGCACCTCGACATTCTGGTCGACCGCCTGAAGCGCGAGTTCAAGGTCGAGGCCAACATCGGCGCGCCGCAGGTGGCCTACCGCGAGACCATCTCGAAGGCGGCCGAGATCGACTACACCCACAAGAAGCAGACCGGCGGGTCGGGCCAGTTCGCCCGCGTCAAGATGCTGATCGAACCGACCGTGCCGGGCGAAGGCTACAGCTTCGAATCGCGCATCGTCGGCGGCACCGTGCCCAAGGAATACGTCCCCGGCGTGGAAAAGGGCATCAAGTCGGTAATGGATTCGGGCCCCCTGGCCGGGTTCCCGGTGATCGACTTCAAGGTGGCGCTGCTGGACGGGGCCTATCACGATGTGGACTCGAGCGTTCTGGCGTTTGAAATCGCCTCGCGCGCGGCCATGCGCGACGGGCTTAAGAAGGCGGGCGCCAAGCTGCTGGAGCCGGTGATGAAGGTCGAGGTGGTGACCCCCGAGGAATACACCGGGTCGATCATCGGCGATCTGACCAGCCGTCGCGGCCAGGTGACCGGACAGGAACAGCGCGGCAACGCGGTGGCGATCAACGCCTTCGTGCCGCTGGCCAACATGTTCGGCTACATCAACACCTTGCGGTCCATGTCCTCGGGGCGGGCGAACTTCACCATGCAGTTCGACCATTACGAGCCCGTGCCGCAGAACATCTCGGACGAGATCCAGAAGAAATACGCCTGATCGGCGTGGGGCGCAGACCGCCCCGCCGCCCGCACCGCATGAAGGAGAAGCCAGATGGCAAAGCAGAAGTTCGAACGCAACAAACCGCATGTGAACGTTGGCACGATCGGCCACGTTGACCATGGCAAGACGACGCTGACGGCGGCGATCACCAAGTATTTCGGTGAC
>SKMI01000114.1 GCA_007121115.1 Paracoccaceae bacterium
ACCGCCCCATGATCGATCTTGACCCCACCGACCGCGCGCTCCTGCGCGCACTGGCCGAAGACGCCACCCGCAGCGCCAGTGCGCTGGGCCGCGCCGTGGGGCTCAGCCAGCCCGCGACCTGGCGGCGGCTGCGGCGGCTGCAGGACGCGGGCGCCATCCGGGGGCGGCGCCTGCTGCTGGACGCCGAGGCGCTGGGCTTCGGCGTCACCGTCTTTCTGGGCATCACGCTGGCCGCCAAGGGGCGCAGCAGCCTCGCCGATTTCGAACGCGCCGTCGCCGCCATCCCCGAGGTGCAGACCGTCCAGCACGTGCTCGGCCTCTACGACTACCGCCTGCGCGTGGTCGCCCGCGACATCCCGGATTTCGAGCGTGTCCTGCGCCGCCGGATCATGACCCTGCCCGGCGTCGGCGGTGTCGATGCCAACGTTCTGCTGAGCGAGGAACGCCGCCCCGGCCCGCTCTGAGATCACGGAGCCTTCAGCCCCGGTTGAGTCCTGTCCGCCGCTCAGGCAGGGTCGCGCCCCGCAACCCGAGACCAATCCGGAACGGAGGCAGAATGAGCGAGCGGCGGGTCTCGATCCTGACACTGTTGGAGCGTCAAGGCGCCTGGCTGGCGGGCGTTCCGATTGTGATCGCGCTGATCGCGGGTACCGCCGCCTTCGTACAGCTTCAGCATCAGGAAACGTTCCAGACCGAGGGCGTCGCGACAGAAGCGCGGATCCTCAACACGCGCGAATCCGTCACCCGCATAACGACAACCGACGGCGGGAGCCGCAGAGAACGACGCCATTATGCTGAATACCGCTTTGAAACCGCTGACGGCGCCACGCAGGAAGGCGAGGCGCGCGTCACCGCCTCGTTCTACCGCGACACCGATCCGGGGGACACGGTGCCCATCCAGTACATGCCCGACAACCCCGATCAGGTCGTTCTGGACCAAACCTGGCAGCGTGGCTTCGTCTGGACTTTTGCCATCGTCATGCTGATCGCCCTGGGCATCAGCGGCTATGTGATCCGCCGCTACTGGCGCCGCACCGCCGCCATGCTGCGCGCCGCGCGCCGGGGACATGCGCGGCAGGCGACGGTGATTGACCATCTGGGCTCGCGCACCCGGATCGGCGACAAACCGGCCTTCTGGCGCGTGCACTGGCGCGACGAGACCGGCGCCGAAGGCGAAGGTCTCAACCGGGGCCGCATGTCTCTGATGGCGCACGGCCGCAAAGGCGACATCATCACCGTCATGGTCGACCCCGTGAGCGGACAGGCTTTCTGGGAGCATGATCTCTACGTGACCTGAGGCGTCCGCGCGGGCGCCGGGCCAATCGAAGCGAACGCCTACCAACCGACACCAACGAGGTTCCATGCGCACAGCGCGACTTTCGGTCCTGACACTGCTCAAGCGGCAGCACGCCTGGATGGCGCTGGTGCCGCTTCTGGTCGCCCTGATCACCGGCGGCGTTGCCCTGAACAGCGCGCGCGAGGCGCTGCTGTTCGCCACGCAAGGGGTCGAGGCGCAGGCCGTCATCACCAACCCGCAAGTCACGGGCACCAGAAGCACGGGCACCGATACCTCGGGCCGGACCTACCGGGTGGGCTATGACTTCGAGACGCGCGAGGGCGATGCGATCCAGGGCAGAACCCCCGTCTCGCCGGGGTTCTTCGGCCGGGTCAGCGCGGGGGATACCGTGACCATCCGCTATCTGCCCGATGACCCCGAGCGGGTGCTGGTCGATCGGGGCGACGCATCGGGGGCGGCCCTGATCTTCGGGGCGCTCGCGCTTGTCAGCCTCGGCCTCGCGCTCTGGGGGGCGCGCCACTTCTGGCGCCGCACGGCGGCCATGCTGCGCGCCGCGCGCGCGGGCGAGCGACGCCGCGCGCAGGTGGTCGCGCACATGACGGGGGCGGGCGGCTGGAAAACGGACCCCAATTTCCGCCTCCATTGGCGCGATGAAACGGGCGCCGAGGGCAAAAGCCTGGATCGGCGGCGCTCGAATCTTGAACACGAAGCGCCCGAGGGGTCTGCCATCACGCTGGCGGTGGACCCGGTGAGCGGACAGCGCTTCTGGGAGCGCGATCTCCACGCCGACTGAGCGGCCTGCGCCATTGACGCGCGGGGCTGCATTGGGCAAGACGCCTCCATGCTGATCTACAAGATCTTTCGCCGCCCGGAATGGGACGCGCTGGTGCGCGATGGCCAGAGCGCGGGGGCGCCTGTGGACCTCGCCGACGGCTACATCCACCTGTCCACCGCGCAGCAGGTGATGGAAACCGCCGCCAAGCACTTCCGGGGCGAAAGCGACCTGGTGCTGGTCGCGCTGGAGTCTGACCGGCTTGGCCCCGCCCTGCGCTGGGAGCCCTCGCGCGGCGGCGAGCTGTTCCCGCACCTCTACCGCGCGCTGCGGCGCGCGGATGTGGTCTGGGACAAGTCCCTGCCCCTGGGTGCGGCCGGGCACATCTTCCCGGAGGGGGTGGTGTGAGCCGACTTGAAGCGGCGGGCCTTGCGCTGCTCCAACGCATGGACGCGGAGCGCGCCCACGGGCTGGCGCTGGCGGCGCTGCGCACGGGTCTTGCTCCCCTGCCCGCCCGCGTCAACTCGGACCGGCTGCGCACCGAAATTGCCGGGCTGAAGCTGCCGAACCCCCTTGGCCTCGCCGCCGGGTTCGACAAGAACGCCACCGCGCTCCACGGACTTGCCCGCGCGGGCTTCGGGTTTCTGGAGGTCGGCGCCGCCACCCCGCGCCCGCAGCCCGGCAACCCGCGCCCGCGCCTGTTCCGCCTGCCGGATGACCGCGCCGTCATCAACCGCTTCGGCTTCAACAACGACGGCGCCGCAGCCATCGCCGCGCGGCTGGCCCAACGCCCGCAAGGCGCGGTGATCGGCCTCAATCTGGGCGCCAACAAGGACAGCGCCGACCGTGCCGCCGATTTCGCCGCCGTTCTGCGCGAATGCGGCCCGCATGTGGATTTCGCCACCGTCAACGTGTCATCCCCCAACACCGAGCGGCTGCGCGACCTCCAGGGCCCGGCGGCGCTGCGCGACCTGCTGGCGCGGGTGATGGAGGCGCGCGCGGCACTCGCCCGCCCGCTGCCGGTGTTCCTGAAAATCGCGCCGGACCTGGACCGCGACGCGCTGGAAGCACTGGCCGAGGTCGCGCGCGACGCCCGCATAGACGCCATCATCGCCACCAACACCACGCTGGCACGCGACGGCCTGCACGGCCCCCATGCGACCGAGGCCGGGGGCCTTTCCGGCGCGCCGCTCTTCGAACGCGCGACCCGCGTGCTGGCGCAGCTTTCGCAGATCACCGAAGGCACCATCCCGCTGATCGGGGTCGGCGGGGTCCACAGCCCCGAGACGGCGTATGCCAAGATCCGCGCCGGGGCTTCGGCGGTGCAGCTCTACACCGCGCTTGCCTATCGCGGCCTGTCGCTGGTCCCCGAAATCCTGCGCGGGCTGGACGCATTGCTGGCCCGTGACGGCTTTGCCTCGGTCGCCGCAGCCACGGGCACCGGGCGCGCCGAATGGTTATGAGCCTGCCGCTCACCGTTTTCCCCGCCTCATTTCAGGACCCGGCCCATGCTTCGCGCGCTTTATGACTGGACCCTGTCGCTGGCGCGCTCGCCCTATGCGCTCTGGGCGCTGGCATTCGTGGCCTTCATCGAAAGCTCGGTGTTCCCCATCCCGCCGGATGTGCTGATGATCGCCATGATTATCGCCGCACCCTCGCGCGCCTTCCTGATCGCCGCCGTCGCCGCCGTGGCCTCGGTCGCGGGGGGGGTCGCGGGCTACGGGATCGGCTTCTACGCGTTCGAGACGGTGGGCCGCCCGGTGCTGGAATTCTACGGCAAGGAAGGCTATTTCGCCGAGTTCGCCGAACGCTACAACGAATGGGGCGCCTGGGCGGTGCTGGTCGCCGGGGTCACGCCCTTTCCCTACAAGGTCATCACCATCCTGTCGGGGGTCACCGGGCTGTCCCTGCCGGTATTCATCGTCGCCTCGATCATCGCGCGGTCGCTGCGGTTCTTCATCGTGGCAGCCCTTCTGTGGAAGTTCGGCACACCGATCCGTGACTTCGTGGAGCGGCGTCTGGGGCTTGTCTTCACCGTGTTCATGGTGCTTCTGCTGGGGGGCTTTGTCGCGGTGAGGTATCTGTGATGGCCGCCAACGCTCGAAACGCACCCGTCCGGCGCAGGCTCGCAGAGCCGCGCACGCTTGTGATGCTGGCCGCCGCCGGGTCGGCGGGTCTGTTGCTGGCCGCACTTGCCTTCGAGCATATCGGCGGGCTGGCGCCCTGCCCGCTGTGCATTTGGCAGCGCTGGCCGCATGTGGTGGCGCTGGCGGGCACGCTGGCGCTGGTGCTTCCGGGGTCGATATGGGCGCTGATCGGTGCAGGCGGGGCGGCGACCTCGGGCGGGATCGGGGTCTATCACGCGGGCGTCGAACAGGGCTGGTGGAGCGGCCCCGCCGCCTGCGCCGTGGATCAGGACCTGAGCGGCATGACCCCCGAGGAACTGCTGGACGCCATCCTCGCCACCCCCGTGGTGCGCTGCGATGAAATCCCGTGGGAGATGTTGGGCCTGTCCATGGCCGCGTGGAACGCGGTGGCGTCCTTTGCGCTGGCGGGGCTGTGGTTTGCGAGCCTGCGCCGGAAGTCTCGCCCCTGAGGGCGGCGGCCTTTATTGAGGGCGCGGGCACGCCCCCGGTCCGCCCTATGCCGCCGCCTCGGCGCTGCCCACCGCTGCCAGAAGCTGCGCATTCCCGCCCGAGGCGGTGGTGTCGATGCACAAATGCCGCTCCAGCAGCGCGTGGCCGCGGTCCGGATCGCCGCCGATCAGCGGCAGGATCGGGCCGTCGCGCGCGGCCAGCGCCCGGGCGATGGCACGCCCTTCCTCGGCCCCGCCCCACCAGAGCACGCCCGAGAAACCCCGCAGCCCGGTCAGCGCCGCGGGGTCCAGCCGCCCCTCGACCGCCACCGCCGCGCCGCCGAAGGCACGCACGGCCTCGGC
>SKMI01000290.1 GCA_007121115.1 Paracoccaceae bacterium
ACGGTGATGGTGCTGGCGCAACTGGTGGTGGTGTTCCTGCTGCTGATCTGGGGCGCACCGGTCCATGCAGGCGTGATCGCCCTGGGCATCGGTGTGCAGATCTGGGCGCTGGGCCGCTGGCGCCGGGACCCGGCGAAACTGGCGCCCTGGTTCAATGGCACGGGCGTTGGACCTTACGTGCTGGGCATGATGGTCGCGGCATTTGCGCTGCGGGGCATCGTCGGATGACACTCAGCTGGCTGCATATCTTCCGCCTCGGTCTGGTGCAGGCGTGCCTTGGGGCGATCGTGGTGCTGATGACCTCGACCCTCAACCGGCTGATGGTGGTGGAACTGGCGCTGCCGGTGGTGCTGCCGGGGTTTCTGGTGGCGTTGCACTATGGCGTGCAGATCACACGGCCGAACTGGGGCTTTCTGGCCGATCAGGGCGGCAATCGCACCCGCTGGATTATCCTTGGCATGGTGATGCTGGCGCTGGGGGGGCTGGGTGCGGCCGCTGCGATCCCGGTGCTGGAAACGAACCTCGGCCTCGGGCTGGTGCTGTCGATCCTCGCTTATATCGTGATCGGGCTGGGGGTGGGGGCCTCGGGCACCTCGCTCCTGGCGCTCTTGGCCACGGCCACGGCGGAACACCGCCGCCCGGCGGCGGCGACGATCACCTGGCTGATGATGATCTTTGGCATCGCCGCCACGGCCATCACGGCAGGCGCCTTCCTGGACCCCTACAGCCACGCGCGGCTGCTGGTGATCGTCGCCATCATCTGCGCGGGCGCGGTGGCGCTGACGGTGCTGGCGGTCTGGGGGATCGAGGCCCGCGTCATCACCCGCCCCGCGCCGCCACCCGCGCGCTTCCGCGACGGGATCGCCGAGATCTGGGCCGACACCCGCGCGCGGCATTTCACCTTCTTCGTGTTCCTGTCGATGACCGCCTATTTCATGCAGGAACTGATCCTGGAGCCTTACGCGGGCCTGGTCTTCGGCTTCACGCCGGGGCAGTCCACCTCGATGTCCGGGGCGCAGAATGGCGGCGTTTTCCTGGGCATGGTGCTGGTGGGCGTGGCCGCCACGGGGCTCAGGATCGGCAGCCTGCGGGCCTGGGTGGTTTCGGGGTGCATGGGCTCGGCGGCGGTGCTGATGGCGATTGCCTCGGCCGGCGCCATGGGGCTGCCGCTGGTGCCGCTGGTGATCGCGCTGGGCTTCTTCAACGGCATGTTCGCCGTCGCGGCCATCGGCTCGATGATGCAGCTGGCCGGTGAGGGGCGCGACAAGCGCGAGGGCACGCGGGTGGGCCTGTGGGGCGCGAGTCAAGCCATCGCCGCCGGTGTCGGCGGGCTGACCGGCGCCGCGCTGGTCGACCTGGCCCGCAGCCTGCTGCCGGTGGCCGAGGCCTTTGGCGCCGTCTTCACAGTGCAGGCCGCAATCTTCGTTGCGTCGGCGGCGCTGGCCGCGCGCATCATGGTGCCGCGGGCGCCGCAAGTTGTTCCGGGGGAATGAATCATGAGCTTTGATGTCTTTGTTGTGGGCGGTGGCCCGTCGGGCGCCACGGCGGCCGATGATCTGGCCCGCGCCGGGCACCGGGTGGCACTTCTGGACCGTGCCGGGCGGATCAAACCCTGCGGCGGGGCGATCCCGCCGCGCCTGATCCGCGATTTCGAGATCCCGGACGACCAGCTTGTGGCCCACATCACCACCGCGCGCATGATCTCGCCCACGGGGCGCGCCGTGGACATTCCCATCGAAAACGGCTTCGTCGGCATGGTGGACCGCGAGCATTTTGACGAATTCCTGCGCGTGCGGGCGGCGGAACATGGGGCCGAGCGGCTGACCGGCACCTTCCTGCGGATCGAACGCGATGCGGACGGCACGCATGTCGTCTGGCGCGAGAAGGCCACCGGCGAAGAGCGGCGCAGCGCCACGAAGCTGGTGATCGGCGCCGATGGTGCGCGCTCCAACGTGGCCCGGGCCGAAGTGCCGGGGGGCGACAAGATCCCCTATGTCATCGCGTATCACGAGATCATCAAGTCGCCGCCCGCCAACGATGTCTATGACCCGGACCGCTGCGACGTGATCTATGACGGGCGCATCAGCGCGGATTTCTACGGCTGGGTGTTTCCGCACGGGAAAAGCTGCTCGGTCGGGATGGGCACCGAGAAGCCTGGCGCCAACCTGAAGGAAGCCACCGCCGCGCTGCGCCGCATGTCCGGGCTGGAGGGCTGCGAGACGATCCGCCGCGAGGGCGCGCCGATCCCGCTGCACCCCATGGACCGCTGGGACAATGGCCGCGACGTGGTGCTGGCCGGGGACGCGGCAGGGGTGGTTGCCCCAAGCTCGGGCGAGGGGATCTTCTACGCCATGGTCGGCGGGCGCGTGGCCGCGACGGCGGCGCAGGCGGCGCTGAAGACGGGGCGCGCCAAGGACCTGAAACTGGCGCGCAAGCTATTCATGAAGGACCATCGCATGGTGTTCCGCGTCTTGCGCAACATGCAGGATTCCTATTACCGCTCGGATGAGCGGCGCGAGCGCTTCGTCTCGCTTTGCCATGACATCGACGTGCAGCGCCTGACGTTCGAGGGTTACATGAACAAGAAGCTGGTCTTTGCACGCCCCATGGCGCATCTGCGGATCGGGTTGAAGAACATGCTGCATCTGTCGGGCCTGGTGCGGCCCAGCTTCACATGAGTGGGCGCATCCCGGCCTGGGTGGACGGGCGGCTGCAGCCTGTAGACAAGCTGGAGGCGCACCGGCGCGGGCTGCGGCACAAGGCGATTTCGGTGTTCGTGGTGCGGGACGGTGAAGTGCTGATCCAGCGCCGGGCGCTGTCGAAGTATCACACGCCGGGGCTTTGGGCGAACACCTGCTGCACGCATCCGCACTGGGGCGAGGGGGATCTGGAGTGCGCCGAGCGGCGACTGGACGAGGAGCTGGGCATTCGCGGGCTGACGCTCGCGCATGTGGGGGCGGTGGAATACCACGCCGATGTCGGCGGCGGGCTGATCGAGCACGAGCTGGTGCAGGTGTTTACCGCCCAGGCGCCGGTTGATCTGGAGGTTGCCCCGAACCCGGACGAGGTGGCGGCGGTCGACTGGATGCTGCTGCCCGCCCTGATCGACGCCACCGAGCGGACGCCCGAGCGTTTCACGCCCTGGCTGCGCATCTATCTGCGCGACCATCTGGGCCAGATCTTCGGTCCAAGGGCGCGCGACGCGGAACTGTTGTAAGCCCCCGCGCCGTCCGGGCGGGGGAGGCGCGGGGGGGTGTTCTTGATCAGGCGAATTGCGGGTTGCGGCGCAGGACGGAAAAGTTCAGCGCTCCGGCGATGCTGACCCAGAGCAGGTAGGGCGCGAAGAGCGCCCCGGCGATGGGGTCGAGGGCCCAGAAGCTGAGCATCGTGGCGGCGACGAAGACCCAGAGGAAGCACAGGATCACCATTGCCGCGCGCATCCGTCTCAGCCCGAAGAACACTGGCGACCAGAGCGTGTTGAAAGCGATCTGCGCCGCCCAGAAGGCCAGCGCCTGACCCGAGCCTTCGATCAGCGCCACCCGCATGGCGGCATAGGCTATCGCCAGATAAAGGGTTACCCAGACCAGCGGAAAGACGATCCCCGGCGGGGTCCAGACAGGCTTGTCGAGGTCTTCATACCAGTTTCCCGGCTCGAACATCGACCCGGTGGCCCCGGCGGCCCCGCAGGCGGCCAGAAAGGTCAGGAACAGCATCCAGTCCATGCGCAGGCCCCCCGCCGCGTTGCCTCTGGCACGGGACATAGGGCGCAGGGGGCAGGGGTGCAACCCGGCCCGGCGTTTCCAGGCTGGTGCGTGGGGGTCAGGCCGGGGTCGCGCCCGATGTGGCGGCGGCCGCGTGGCGGCGGGCCAGATCCGTTGCGCGCAGGCGCGAAAGCGTATCCATCAGCGCGTCCGAGCGGCTGAAATCCGCCGCCGGGTCCGCGGCGGCGTGGACGAGGAAGGCGACCTCGGGGCGGGGGTGGGCGTAGAGGGTGGCCAGTTTCGGCTGCACGAGGCTCAGCCCTGCCTGCAGCCCCGATACCGCAAGCCAGCCGGTTTTCTGCGCGCCACTTGTGCGCGCACGGCGCGTGACGCTGTCGAAGCCCGCTGCACGAACCTGACCGCCGATCCCGGCATAGATGTGCCGCGCAGCGAAGATGCCGGGGCGGCAGGCAGCGGGCAGGGCGGCGATGCCTGGTTCGGCCCGCTCATAAAGCCGCCCGGCCTCGCGCAGCAGGCGCTTCACCATGGCGCGCACCTCCGGCACCGGGGCGGGCGTGCGCAGGAAGGCATCGATGTCGATCCCGGCCTCGGCCATCCAGTCGGTGGGCAGATAGACCCGCCCGGCGCGCGCATCCTCGCCCACATCGCGGGCAATATTGGTCAGTTGCATCGCCAACCCCAGATCGGCCGCGCGCGCCAGCCGGTGCCGGTCCCGCACGCCCATCAGCACCGCCATCATCACGCCCACCGTCGCGGCGACGCGCGCCGAATAGTCCAGCACGTCCGACAAGCTGGCGAAGCGGCGGCCCTGCGCGTCCCAGGCGAACCCTTCGAGCAGCGCATCGGGCAATTCGCGGGGCATCCCCGTTTCCACCACCATCCGGGTGAAGGCCCGGTCCTCGGGCTGGTTGGCGGGCCGCCCGGCATAAGCGCGGTCCAGCCGCTCCTGCAGGCGCAGCACCGCGTCCACCGCGTCCGAGCCTTCGTCCACCGCGTCATCGGCCAGGCGGCAGAAGGCATAGAGCACCAGCGCCGGATCGCGCACCCGTGCGGGCAGAAGTCTCGAGGCCGCGTGGAACGACAGCGAGCCGGTGCGGATCGCCGTGCGGCACGCTTCGAGGTCGGCAAGCTCCTGGATCGGATTGCGGACGACCAGCTTGCGGGGGCCTGAAGCGGCGTCAGGGGCGGGGGTGATGGGGCTTTGCGCGTTCATTCTGCGGCCATCCTCAGGATCGGGGGGTGGGCGGGAATTG
>SKMI01000329.1 GCA_007121115.1 Paracoccaceae bacterium
CCATAGTCCAGCGCCACACCCGCGTAATCGTCCAGAACCGCGATCTTCATGCCTCTCTCCGTTTAAAGAACTTGCACCTGCCAGCGATGCGCCGATGCTGTCGCAGATTGTCCGTATCACAGGATGCCCGAAGGCGAAGCCCGGATGGTTGGCAGTGCGGTGGTCCATCCGGTCACGCTGGCGTGATGCTCCTTGATGGCGGGTCCTTGTCTGCCCGCGCCCGGCTGTGGCGCGCAACGCCGGGGGGCATTCCCCTTGCAGCGCGGCTGCACTACATGGGGGTGGTCGAGAATTCGGAGGATTGCATGTCGGACACTCTTGAAGCACCGCTGTCCCTGCCTGCCCTGACCGATGCGCTGGTGCAGGCCGCGCAGCGCGCCGGGGCGGATGCCGCGGATGCCATGGCGGTTGCGGGCACATCTCAGTCCATCGACGTGCGCGCGGGCATGCTGGAGCAGGCCGAGCGGTCCGAAGGGGTCGAAATCGGCCTGCGGGTGCTGATCGGGCGGCGGCAGGCCTGCGTTTCGGCCTCGGACACGCGCGAGGCGACGCTGGCCGCCATGGCCGAGCGTGCAGTCGCCATGGCCCGCGAGGCGCCCGAGGACCCGCATCTGCGGCTGGCCGAACCCGGCGAGCTGTCGGCGCGGCGCGACGCGGGTGGGCTGGACCTGGATGATCCGTCCCCCGAACCCACGCCCGAGGTTCTGGAGGCCGACGCCCGCGCCGCCGAAGCCGCCGCACTGGCGGTGGCGGGCGTGGCGCAGGTACAGTCGGCCTCGGCCGCCTGGGGGCGGCGGGTGGTGCATCTGGCGGCCTCGAACGGGTTTTCGGGCGGCTATGCGCGCAGCTCGCGCCACACCGCCTGCGTGGCGATCAGCGGCGAAGGCACCGGCATGGAACGCGACTGGCACGCCGAATCACGGGTCTATCAGGCCGACCTGCCCGAGGCGGCGATGATCGGCCGTATCGCCGGAGAACGCGCGGTGGCGCGCAAGGGCGCGCGCAAGCCGAAGACCGGCGCCTATCCGGTGCTTTATGACGAACGCATCAGCGCCGGGCTGATCCGGCACCTGCTGGCGGCCATCAACGGCAGTTCGGTGGCGCGCGGGTCAAGCTGGCTGCGCGATGCCATGGGCGACGCGGTGCTGCCCGCCGATATGTCGCTGACCGAGAATCCGCTGCGGCAGCGGACTTCGGGCTCGCGCCCCTTCGATGCCGAGGGGCTGGAGACTGCATCGCGTGTGCTGGTGCGCGACGGGGTGCTGGAAAGCTGGGTGCTGGATCTGGGCACGGCGTCGAAGCTGGGCACCCGCAGCACCGCCAACGCCGTGCGAGGTGTGAGCACGCCGCCCAGCCCGTCGGTCAGCAATGTCACCCTGACGCAGGGACTCGCCAGCCGCGAGGATCTCCTGGCCGAGATGGGGACCGGGCTGCTGGTCACCTCGCTCATCGGGTCCTCGATCAACCCTACCACCGGGGATTATTCGCGCGGGGCCTCGGGGTTCTGGGTCGAAAACGGTCAGATCGCCTGGCCGGTGAACGAATGCACCATTGCGGGCAACCTGCGCAACATGCTGCAGCGCATGACCCCGGCCAATGACGCGCGGCTGCACCTGTCCGATCAGGTGCCCAGCCTGCTGGTCGAGGGGCTGACGATTGCCGGCGAGTGAAGGTGCGAATGATCTTGCGCTTCTGACCGAGGCGGCGCAGGCAGCGGGCAAGATTGCCGCGCGGCATTTCGGGCAAGGGCCGCAGACGTGGGACAAGGGCGGCGGTCAGGGTCCGGTGACCGAGGCCGATCTGGAAATCGACGCCATGCTGCGCGCGCGGCTGATGGGCGCGCGGCCCGGATACGGCTGGCTGTCCGAGGAAAGCGCCGACGACCCGGCGCGGCTGGCGCGCGCGCAGGTCTTCGTGGTGGACCCGATCGACGGTACCCGCGCCTTCATCGATGGGCAGAAGAGCTTTGCCCACGCGCTGGCGGTGGTCCGCCACGGCGCGCCGGTGGCGGCGGTGGTGCATCTGCCGCTCCTGGATCTGACCTATGCTGCCGCCAGGGGGCAGGGCGCATGGCTGAACGGCGCGCGGCTTACGGTACCGCTGCGCAAGGGGCTAGAGAGTGGGCTGGAGGGCGCGCGGGTGCTGGCCGCCCGCCCGCAATTGGCGCCCGAGCTGTGGCCCGGCGGGGTGCCGCCGGTGGAGCGACATTTCCGCCCCTCGCTGGCCTGGCGGTTGGCGCTGGTGGCCGAAGGCGCGTTCGACGCCATGCTGACGCTGCGCCGGACCTGGGACTGGGACGTGGCCGCCGCCAGCCTGATCGCGCTGGAGGCAGGGATCACCGTTACCGACCGGGCGGGCCTGCCCCCGCATTTCGCCCGCGCGGATCCGCGCAGCGACGGCATCATCGCGGCCGCACCCGGTCTGCACGCCGCACTGATGTCCCGCCTGCGCCCGGGCGCGACAAGCGCCTCCGCCTGACCGGCACCGCGAACGGCTGCCCTCGGCAGAGGCTGGTTTACTGCGCCCCGCTGTGGAGCGCTGGATAGGCGTGTGTTTGGCGGGAGACGCGCCCCTACTCTGCTGCAACGCTGCTTGGCGCCGGTTCCACCCGCACGGCGGCGAACTTGAACTCGGGGATCTTGCCATAGGGATCGAGCGCGGGGTTTGTCAGCACGTTCGCCGCCGCCTCGACATAGGCGAAGGGCACGAAGACCATGTTCTCCGACACCGCCCGGTCGGCGCGGGCCATCAGCTCGATGCTGCCGCGCCTTGTGACCAGCCGCACCATGCTGCCCGGCTCCACCCCCATCATCTTCAGCGTGCGCGGATGCAGCGAGCAGTTGGCCTCGGGCTCCACCGCGTCCAGCACCTTGGACCGACGGGTCATGGACCCCGTGTGCCAGTGCTCAAGTTGCCGCCCCGTGGTCAGCACCATCGGGTATTCGGGATCTGGCAACTCGTCCGGCGGGATCACCGCGGCGGGGGTGAAGCGCGCCCGACCCCCTGCGCGCGGGAAGGCATCGGCAAAGACGATCGCCTGGCCCGGGTCCTGGGGCGAGAGTGACGGGTAGGTGACCGCATTCTCGCGTTCCAGCCGCTCCCAGGTGATATTGTCGAGCGAGGGCATGCCCTTCTTCATCTCGGCAAAGACCTCGGACGGATGGGTGAAGCCCCAGTCCAGCCCCAGCCGGTTGGCAAGCGCCACGGTGATTTCCCAGTCCTCGCGCGCCCCGCCCGGCGGGGGCGTGGCGCGGCGGCCCATCTGCACCTGCCGGTTGGTATTGGTCACCGTGCCGGTCTTTTCGTAGAACGCCGCCGCCGGAAGGATCACATCGGCATAGTTGGCGGTTTCGGTCAGGAAGATGTCCTGCACCACCAGATGCTCCATCCGCGACAGCGCCTCGCGCACATGGTTCAGGTCCGGGTCCGACATGGCCGGGTTCTCGCCCAGGATATACATGCCCTTGATCGCGCCCTCATGGACCGCATCCATGATTTCGGTCACGGTCAGGCCCTTCTGGTCCGAGAAATCGTCGATCCCCCAGATCTCGGTGAAATGGCGGCGGATGCTGTCATCGGTCACGCTCTGGTAATCGGGCAGGAACATGGGAACCAGCCCCGCGTCCGAAGCGCCCTGCACGTTGTTCTGCCCGCGCAGCGGGTGCAGCCCGGTGCCGGGGCGGCCCACATGGCCGCACATGAGCGCGAGCGAGATCAGACAGCGCGAATTGTCGGTGCCGTGGATGTGCTGGCTGATGCCCATCCCCCAAAAGATCATCCCAGCCTGTGCGCGCGCGAATTCCCGCGCCACGTCGCGCAGCGTGTCGGCGGGGATGCCACATGCGGGCGCCATCGCCTCGGGGGTGAAGTCCTTCAACCGTGCGCGCATGTCGTCCCAGTTCTCCGTCATCGCCTGGATATACTGGGTGTCGTAGAGCCCCTCCTCGACGATCACGTGCATGATCGCGTTCAGCATCGACACATCTGCGCCGGGCTTGAATTGCAGCATGTGCGACGCATAGCGCTTCAGCGCCTGCCCGCGCGGGTCCATGACGATCAGCTTGCCGCCACGCTTGGTGAACTGCTTGAAGAACGTCGCGGCGACGGGGTGGTTTTCCACCGGATTGGCGCCGATGACGATGGCCACGTCGGCGTTCTCGATCTCGTTGAACGTGGCCGTGACTGCGCCCGAGCCCACGTTTTCCAGAAGTGCCGCGACCGAGGACGCATGGCACAGCCGCGTGCAGTGATCGACGTTGTTGTGCCGGAACCCTTCGCGGATGAAGCGCTGGAACAGATACGCCTCCTCGTTGGTGCATTTGGCCGAGCCGAAGCCCGCCACCGCCGTCCCGCCCTGGGTATCGCGCAGGTGCCGCAGGCCGCCCGCGGCCGCGTCCAGCGCCTCGTCCCAGGATGCCTCGCGGAAATGGCGCTGCCAGTTGTCGGGGTCCACGTTCAGCCCCTTCTCGGGGGCGTCTTCCCGCCGGATCAGGGGTTTGGTCAGCCGGTGCGGGTGGTGGATGTAGTCATAGCCGAAGCGGCCCTTGACGCACAGCCGCCCCTCGTTCGCCGGGCCGTTGATCCCATCCACATACTTGACCTTGCCATCCTTGACCTTGAGGCTGACCTGACAGCCCACCCCGCAGAAGGGGCAGACGGACTCCACCTCCGAATCGTAATCCTTGCTGTCGCCCTGCTGGGCGTCATCCAGCACGCTCGCTTCCATCAGCGCGCCGGTGGGGCAGGCCTGCACGCATTCGCCGCAGGCCACGCAGGTGCTCTCGCCCATGGGGTCGTTGAAGTCGAAGACCGGCCAGGTGTCATGCCCGCGCCCGGCCATGCCGATCACGTCGTTGACCTGCACCTCGCGGCAGGCGCGCACGCACAGCCCGCACTGGATGCAGGCGTCAAGGTTCACGCGCATGGCGACATGGCTGTCATCCAGCAGCGGGATGCGGTCGCGCTCCAGTTTCGGAAACCGGCTTTCGGTGACGCCGTTCGCCGCGGCCATGTCCCACAGATGGGCAGAGCGGTCGTGCGCGACCTCCTGCTTCGGCTGGTCGGCGACCAGAAGCTCCACCACCATCTTCTGCGCGGCCTTCGCGCGGGCCGAGGCGGAATGCACCACCATCCCGTCCTGCGGCTCGCGGATGCAGCTTGCGGCCAGCACCCGCTCGCCCTCGATCTCCACCATGCAGGCGCGGCAGTTGCCGTCCGGGCGATAGCCCGGCGCGGGCTTGTGGCACAGATGCGGGATTACCAGCCCGCGCCCGTTGGCGACCTCCCAGATGGTCTCGCCGGGCCGGGCGGTGACCTCCTTGCCGTCGAGGGTGAAGGTGATGGTGTCGGTTTTGGTGTCAGCCATCGGTTCAGTCTCCGAATATCGTTCAGGGCCGGGGGCTCTAGCGGACCTCGTCGGGGAAGTGTTTCATGGTCAGCAGGATCGGGTTCGGCGCCGCCTGGCCCAGCCCGCAGATCGAGGCATCGACCATGGTCTGGCACAGCTCTTCCAGCAGCGGCTGGTCCCAGGCTTCGGCCTGCATCAGCTTCACTGCCTTCTCGCAGCCCGACCGGCAGGGCGTGCACTGCCCGCAGCTTTCATCCTCGAAGAATCGCAGCATGTTCAAAGCCGCCGCCCGCGCGCTGTCCTGATCCGACAGCACCACCACGGCGGCCGAGCCGATGAAGCTGCCATGCGGTTGCAGCGTGTCGAAGTCCAGCGGCACGTCGTCCAGCGATGCCGGCAGCAGCCCCGAAGACGGCCCGCCGGGCTGATACGCCTTCAGTTCGTGCCCCTCGGCCATGCCCCCGGCGGCGTCGATCACATCGCGGATGGTGGACCCGGCGGGCAGCAGGTAGACGCCGGGCTGCGCGACCCGGCCGCTGACCGAGTAGCTGCGCAAGCCCTTGCGCCCGTTCAACTCGGTGCCGGTCAGCACCTCTGGCCCCTCGCGGCAAACACGCGCCACCCAGTGCAGGGTTTCCACGTTATGCACCAGCGTGGGGCGGTCGAAGATCCCCACCTGCGCCACATAGGGCGGGCGGTGACGGGGCAGGCCGCGCTTGCCCTCGATCGATTCGATCATCGAGGATTCCTCGCCGCAGATATAGGCGCCCGCGCCCCGGCGCAGGTCGATGTATCCGGGCGTGATGATCTCGGCCGCTTCCAGCGCGGCAATCTCCTCGGCCAGGATATGCAGCACCGCCGGATATTCGTCGCGCATGTAGATGAAGCACTTTTCGGCCTCGACCGCCCAGGCGGCGATCAGCATTCCCTCCAGCATCAGATGCGGCACGCGCTCCAGATAGTAGCGGTCCTTGAAGGTGCCGGGCTCGCCCTCGTCGCCGTTCACGGCCAGGTAGCGCGGGCCGGGATTGGCGCGCACGAAGCCCCATTTCTTGCCTGACGGGAAGCCCGCGCCGCCCAGCCCGCGCAATCCGCTTTCCAGCACCTTTTCCTGCACGGCTTCCCAATCGCCGCCTTCACGCAGCGCCAGCAGCGCGTCATAGCCGCCTGACAGCCGATAGGATTCCAGCCGTTCGTAATCCGGGATCACCGGGTGGAAATCTCCGGCGGCGATGGTTTCGGCGATGTTTTCCGGCGTGGCGTGATCCACATGGCGGTGGCCGATCTCCACAACCGGCGCGGTGTCGCACCGGCCCATGCAGGGCGCGCGCAGCACGCGCACCCTGGACGGGTCATGCCCGGCCTCCAGTGCTTGCTTCAGCGCCTGCGCCCCGGCCAGTTCGCACGACAGCGAATCGCAGACACGGATGGTCAGGTCCGGGGGCGGGGTCTCGCCTTCCTTAACAAGGTCGAAATGCGCGTAAAAGCTCGCATCCTCCCAGACCTCGGCCATGGAAAGGCGCATCTCATGCGCCAGCGCGCGCAGGTGGGCGGCGGACAGATGGCCGTAATGGTCCTGAATCAGATGCAGGAATTCGATCAGCAGGTCGCGGCGGCGGGGCCGGTCGCCCAGAAGCGCCTGCACCTCTTCCAGCGCCTGGTCGTCGTACTGGCGGCCCTTTGGAGTGCGCCGTCCGCGCCCGCGCCCCGACTTCCAGACTCCGCTGCCTTCATCCAACGCCATCGCCCCGGCTCCCTGCTGTTGCTGCGTTTCTGGTATACAATGTAATGGGTCGTTTCTGCGGCGGTCAATATTGATGATCCGTGATTTGATAGGCAAAGACTATCAAAGCCTGCGCTGGTATGCGATTGGTCGGTGACGCGCAACCCGTCTGTCGCTATTCCTTGGAGATGGTTTCGCCCAAGGATTGTATTGTGAACCCTACCCTGACGGCCGCAGGCGTTGCGCTTGCCACGTGCATTGCCGTGCCGGGGCTCGCCGATACCCGTACGCTGAGCGGGCAGGTCACCTATGCCGAGCGCATCCTGTTGCCCGAGGGCAGCGTGCGGATGGTGGAGGCGCATGACGCCGACGAACGGCTGCTGGCCACCCTGCGCGCGCCGACCGACGGCGCGCAGGTGCCGCTGTAGTTCGCGCTGGACGTGCCCGCCGACACGTTGCTGACCGTGCACAGTGCAGAGGTCATCGCCGCAAGGATGAAGACCCCGGAATAGCAGGGTGGCGGCAGCTTCAGGCGCCCTGCAAAGCGATTTGCGCCGGATCAAGGCGCGCGGCCTTGCAATCCCCCATGCTGCGCCAAGGTGAAAGGGCAGGGGCCGCGCGCCCCGCCACGGCTTTGACAGGGGAAAACAGATGTTCGACTTCGAAGGAAAGACCGCCATTGTCACCGGCGCCGGGTCCGGGATCGGTGAGGCCATTGCGCTGGAACTCGCCGCCTCGGGCGCCTTCGTGGTGGTCAGCGATGTGGATGAACACGCCGCCAACCGCGTGGTCGCCACCATCATGGACCGGGGCAAGCGGGCCGCCGGTTTCGCCGCCGATGTCTCCGACCCGGACGCGGTGGAACGCATGGTCAAGTTTGCCGAAGCCGAAGGCGGCGCGCTGCATCTGGCGGTGAACAACGCCGGGATCGGGGGTCCGCAGCGCCCGGTGGGCGAATACCCGCTGGACGGCTGGCGGCAGGTGATCGACGTGAACCTGCACGGCGTCTTCTACGGCATGCGCTACCAGATCCCGGCCATGGAACGCGCGGGGGGCGGGGCGATCGTCAACATCTCCTCGATCCTGGGCTCGGTCGGGTTCGCCAATGCCTCGGCCTATGTCGCCGCCAAGCACGGGGTGGTCGGGCTGACCAAGACCGCGGCGATGGAGTATTCGGCCAACGGCATCCGCATCAATTCGGTCGGTCCCGGCTTCATCGAGACACCCTTGCTGGCCAAGAACCTGGATCAGGAAGCGCTGGACGGGTTGGCCTCGCTCCACCCTATCGGCCGCATCGGCACGTCCGAAGAAGTCTCGGCCCTGACCTGTTTCCTGTTGTCGGATCGCGCGAGTTTCATCTCGGGGAGCTATCATCTGGTGGACGGCGCCTACACCGCGCAGTAGATCAGAGCGCGCGATAACCGCCGCAGCGTTCCGACAGGAAGCCCATGACCAAAAAAATGAAACCCTGGGCCACGCCCGTGGCCGAGGTCCTCGCCGATCTGGACTCCAGCGACAAGGGGCTGAGCGCCGACGCCGCCGCGCAGCGGCTGGACCGCCACGGCCCCAACAAGTTGCCCGAGGCCCCGCGCCCCGGGCCGCTGGTGCGGCTTGCGCGGCAGTTCAACAACCTGCTGATCCTGGTGCTGATCGCCGCTGCCGTGATCACCGCGCTTCTCGGCCACTGGATCGACACCGGGGTGATCATGGCAGTGGTCATCATCAACGCGGTCATCGGCTTCGTGCAGGAGGGCAAGGCCGAAGCCGCGCTCGAGGCCCTGCGCGAAATGCTGGCGCCCAGGGCCGCGGTGCTGCGCGATGGCGAACGCCAGACCGTGCCGGGCGCCGATCTGGTACCCGGGGACATCGTGCTCTTGGAGGCGGGCGACAAGGTGCCCGCCGACCTGCGCCTGTTGGAAACCGCCGGCATGACGGTCGAAGAAGCGATCCTGACCGGCGAGTCGGTGCCGGTGCGCAAACGCATCGACCCCGTGGACGCCGACGCCAGCCTTGGCGACCGAAAACCCATGGCGTTCAGCGGCACGCTGGTTGCCGAAGGCACCGGGACCGGCGTGGTGGTCGGCACCGGCGCCGAGACCGAAATCGGCCGCATCAGCACCATGATGGCCACGGTGCAGACGCTGAAGACCCCGCTGATCCGGCAGATGGAGGTGTTTGCGAAATACCTCACCTTCTTCATCATGGTGGTGGCGGGCGCGGTGCTGACCTTCACGCTTGTTCTGCGCGACATGGCCTTCGACGAGGCGTTCATGATCGTCGTCGGCCTGTTCGTCGCGGCGATCCCCGAGGGGCTGCCCGCGGTGCTGACCGTGACGCTGGCCATCGGCGTGCAGACCATGGCCAGCCGCAACGCCATCATCCGCCGCCTGCCGATCATCGAAACGCTGGGCGCGGTCTCGACCATCTGTTCGGACAAGACCGGCACCCTGACCCGCAACGAGATGATGGTCGCCACCGTGCTGACCGCTGAGGACCGGCTGAAGGTCACCGGCACCGGCTACACCCCCGAGGGCACGCTGGAGCGGGACGGCGAGCAGGTGTCCGCCGATGACCGTCTGTGCGCCATCGCGCGGGTGGCGGCGCTGTGCAACGGTGCGGCGCTGGTGCAGGGGGACAATGGCTGGCGGGTCGAGGGCGACCCGATGGAGGGCGCGCTTCTGGCGCTGGCCGCCAAGCTGGGCGAAGGCATCGACGACCGCCCCCGCCCGCAGGCCGCGATCCCCTTCGACTCGCGCTACCGCTACATGGCGGTGCTGCATGACGGCGTGGCGCTGGTGAAGGGTGCACCCGAGGCGGTGATGGACCGCTGCGCGCAGGCCATGGGCGCCGATGGCCCCGGGGATCTGGACCGCGCCGAATGGGAGCGCCGGGCCGAGGCGGTCGCCAACGACGGCCAGCGCCTGCTGGCGCTCGCGCAGAAACCCCACGACGGGGACGGACTGGAGCATGAGGACCTGCAGGACGGGCTTATCCTGCTGGGCTTTGTCGGCTTGATCGACCCGCCCCGCGAAGAGGCGATCGCGGCGGTGGCCGAGTGTCACAGCGCCGGGATCTCGGTCAAGATGATCACTGGCGACCATTCGGGCACCGCGGCTGCCATCGGCCGCCAGATCGGGCTGACCCGGACCGATGCGCCGCTCACCGGCAATGACATAGACCAGATGGACGACGCCGCGCTGGAAGCGGCGATCCGGCGCACGGATGTCTTTGCCCGCACCTCGCCCGAGCACAAGTTGCGTCTGGTCCACGCGCTGCAGGCCAATGGCGCCGTGGTCGCCATGACCGGCGACGGGGTGAACGATGCCCCCGCGCTGAAACGCGCCGACGCCGGGATCGCCATGGGCATGAAAGGGTCCGAAGCCGCGCGCGAGGCCTCGGATTTCGTACTGGCGGACGACAATTTCGCCTCCATCGCCGAGGCGGTGCGTCAGGGCCGGACGGTCTATGCCAACCTGAAGAAGGTCATCACCTTCCTGCTGCCGGTGAACGGTGGTGAGTCGATCTCGCTGATCATCGCGGTGCTGTTCGGGCTGATGCTGCCGATCACGCCGTTGCAGATCCTGTGGATCAACATGGTCAGTTCGGTGGCGCTGGCCATGGCGCTGGCGTTTGAGCGTGCCGAGCGCGATATCATGCGCACCCCGCCGCGCGACCCGCGCGCGCCGATCCTGACGCGGTTCATCCTGTGGCGTGTGTTCCTGGTCTCGATCCTGTTCGCCATCGGCATCTTCGGCCAGTTCGCGCTGGCGCAGGCGCAGGGCGCGGGGCTTGACGAGGCCCGGACCATGGCGCTGAACACGCTGGTGGCGATGGAGGTGTTCTATCTCTTCTCGGTCCGGTATCGGCGCGGCTGGTCGATCACCTGGGAGGGGGCGAAGGGCACTCCGGCGGTACTGATCGCAGTGGCGCTGGTGGTGGTGCTGCAGGCGATCTTCACCTATGCCCCGTTCATGCAGGCGCTGTTCGACACGGTGGCGCTCAGCCCCTGGCAACTGGCGCAATGCGCGCTGGCTGGCGTGGCGCTGCTGGTGGTGCTGGAAATCGACAAGCACGCAGCCCAGACCTGGAAGAAGCTGGGCGCCGAGGGCGGCAAGGACGCGGAAGTGTGATCCTGCGCGACGGTGGTGGCGACCCCGGAAGGACTCGAACCCTCAACCTGGCGATTAGAAGTCGCCTGCTCTATCCCGTTGAGCTACGGGGCCGCGTGTGGGCTGGACGCCTGTGCTTGCAATAGCGGCGTGGCCGGGGGCGGCGCAACCGCTTTCGCGCCTTCCCGCTTGCGCGGGTCGGTCGCTGCGATAGGGTGACGCCGAAACGAGAAAGGAGCGCCACCATGCAAAACCCCATCGAAGCACGGATCGCCGCGCTTGGTCTTGCCCTGCCCGATGCCCCGGCCCCGGCGGCGAATTACGTGCCTTACGTCCAGAGCGGGGCGTTGCTGTTCGTCTCGGGGCAGATCAGCGCCGGGCCGGACGGGCTGATCACCGGCAAGCTGGGGGCGGACCTGGACCTCGACGCTGGGGTCGAGGCAGCGCGGGCCTGCGCACTGGCGCTGATCGCGCAGGTGCGCGCGGCCTGTGGCGGCGACCTGACGCGCCTGCGCCGGGTGGTCAAACTGACCGGTTTCGTCAACTGCGCCCCCGATTTCACCGACCAGCCGAAGGTCGTCAACGGCGCTTCGGACCTGATGGTCGCAGTGTTCGGCGAGGCCGGGCGCCACGCCCGCGCGGCCGTGGGCGCGCCGTCGCTGCCGCTTGGAGTCGCGGTCGAGATCGAAGGCGTGTTCGAGCTGTCCTGACAGCGCCCCCCCGGGTCGATCGTTTCGGGGCCTACGGCCCACTTGTGAACCGGCCAGCCGGGAGCCGCAGGAATGGGCCCCTTCAGGGCGCGACGGTAAAGCAGGTCCGCTGGCGCGCGGCGATCCGGCGGCAGGCCATTTCCGCTTCATCGCGGGTCAGGCCCGCGAAGCTGGCCTCGAACCCCCCGCCCGCCTGACGCACCCTGCGCAAACCGTTTTCCAGTGCCACCGCCTCGGAGAGCGAGGTCTGGATCAGCACCCGCTCGGCCTCGTGCCGCGAGGGGAAGCTGCCCAGCGTGACCCCCCAGATGCGCCCGCTCGATGTGGACAGACGCGAAACCACCTCGGGCGCGTCCTCGCCCGCAAAGTTCTCGGCGACCATGGCGACCTGCGCCAGATCCGCGCTGGCGTCTTCCTCGGCGGTGGTCAGAATGATCAGATCGCTCGGCGCAGGCTCCGGCTCCGCAAGCTCCTCGGACGCGGCAGGGGGTGCGGCAGGGACCGGTAGCGGGGCCGGGCGCGGTTCCGGGGCCGCAGGCGGCGGGACGACGGCAGCCGCCGTGGCAAGCTGCACGGTCTCCACCTCGGGCTGCGCCGACGTCGACTCCGGGCCTGCCGCTGCTGCGCTCTCGCTGCCTTCCGCCTCGGGCGGCGCAGTTGCAGTCTCGGCGCCCTGCGCGGCGGCGAATTCCTCGGGCGTGAGGGTGCTGAACCCCACCGCCTCGGCCAGCGCAAGGGCCGTTGCGTCATCCTCGGCGGCCGGGTCCGGGGCCTCGGCGATCAGCGTGGCGGGACGCGCCGGGGGCACGATGTCGAGCGCTTCGGGCGCCAGGCCCGCCACCTCCGGTGTTTCCGCTTCGCCCTCCGCAATGATGTCCGGCTCTGCCGCCGCAGTCGCCGCGGCGACCTGTTCGGCCAGGGCGATGCCAACGCTGTCCTGCACCGCCAGCAGCAGTTCCTCGGGCGGCTCGGGCGCCGGGCGTGGCACCGGGCGTGGCGAACGGGCGACCGCCGTCTGCACCCGGATGGTGCGCCCGGCGGATGGCCGGTCATTGGCTGCGGTGCCGCCGCTGTCGGCCCTGGCCACAGCGTGGCCGCCCTGATAGGCCGGCGTGGCAGGAGCTCGCGTCGCCACGCGGCTTTGCGCGCGGGCAAAGCCGATGTCCAGCAACTCCGCCACATGGGCGTTGCGCGCCGCCGCGCTGGCCCCGCCGAACATGGTGGCGATGATCCGCACATTGCCGCGCTCGGCCGAGGCGGTCAGGTTGAACCCCGCCGCGCGGGTATAGCCGGTCTTGATTCCGTCGGCGCCGCGATAGGCGTTCAGCAGGGCACGGTTGGTATTGTGGACCGACCCCACGCCCGCATGATCGTTCCGGCGCGAGAAGATGTTGTAATACTGCGGATAATCGAACAGCAACTGACGGCCCAGAATGGTCATGTCGCGCGCGGTGGACAGATGCCCGGGCGCCGTCAGCCCGTGGGCGTTGCGAAAGGTCGTGTTCTCCATGCCCATGGCGCGGGCGGTCCGGGTCATCCGCTCGGCAAAGGCCGACTCGGACCCGGAAATCGCTTCGGCGATGGCCACGGCGGCATCGTTGCCAGATCGCAGCGCCGCCGCCCGGATCAGGTAGCGCAGCGCCACCGACTGGCCTGCGCGCAGCCCGAGGCAGGAGCACGCTGTGTTCGCCGCCCGGGCGCTGATCCGGACCGGCGTGTCGAGGGAGATTTCCCCATGCTTCACGGCCTCGAAGGCGATGTAAAGCGTCATCATCTTGGTGAGCGAGGCCGGGTGGAGGCGCGTGTCATGGTTGCGTGCGAAGATTACGCGCCCGTCGCGGGCATCCATCACCATGGCGGCGTAGGGCGCAGCCTGGGCGCCGGTCAGCGCTGCCGGGATGAACGATGCCACAAAGACGACCGCGACGATGACCGCCTGCACCGCGGTCCATCCTGCCTGCTTGCTCATTGCTCTGCCTCGGTTCCGCCCTGTCTTGTTTTCGCAGGGTCGATTGTCGTGAGCGTAACACGGGTTTGAGCGCAGGAAAAGTTCAATAAATCAATATCTTTCGCGCCACAGTTTCGACATTTTCGCCGATATTGTATGCACCGCAGCCGGGGGCACCAGATACACTGTCGGGGGTGCGGGCTTGTTCCGTTTCTCACTTGGCATGTACCGAGACGCTCGCGCGCGCGTTGTTGCAATACTGCCCTTTCCGGGTACGTCGGCGGCCCACGGGCCCGCTGAATTTTCGCCAGTGCAAACGAATCGGGTCAACTTCTTAACAGAATTGGCGTATATGGCGGGTGGAGGGCAGGATAACTGCCCCGCCTGCCGCCGAGCAGACATCGAAAAACAATCAGAAACCGAGGCTAATGATGCAGAAACCCCTGATTGCCGCAGCGCTTGCCCTGTTGATGCTGCCGCTGATCCCCGCACCGGCCAGCGCCGGACCGATCGAAAACGCCTGCCTGCGTTCCGACCGTCCGCAGGCCACCCGCGCGTTGTGCCGCTGCATCGGGTCGGTGGCCAGCCAGACCCTGACTCGGAGCGAGCAGCGCCGCGCCGCGCGTTTCTTCCGCGACCCGCAACTGGCGCAGGACATCCGCATGTCCCGCAGCACGCGCGATAACGAGTTCTGGGCCCGCTACCGCGCCTTTGGCGCGCAGGCCGAGGCGCGCTGCTCACGCTGAGCGCAGTTGCGCCAGCAGACCGCGGCAGGCGGTTTCGATCAGGTCGAAGCTCCGGTCGAAGCCACCTTCCAGATAGGGGTCCGGCACGTCGGTGCCGGGCCCTTCGCCGTAGTCCAGCAGCAGATGCACAGGCACCGAGTTGCCCGCCGGGCGCAGGGCTTCGATATCGCGCTGGTTGCTGCGGTCCATGGCCAGGATCAGGTCGAAGCGGGTGAAATCGGCGGCGGTGAATTGCCGGCCGCGAAGGTCGGAGATGTCATGCCCGCGCCGGGCGGCCTCGGCCATGGCGCGGCGGTCGGGCGGGCTGCCGATATGCCAGTCGCCGGTTCCGGCGCTGTCGGTTGCGACCTCGGTTCCGGCCTGCGCCGCCAGATCGCGGAACACGCCCTCGGCGGTCGGTGAGCGGCAGATATTGCCAAGGCAGACAAACAGGATGCGCGGGGGATGGGGCACGGTGCTCATGGCTTCAGTGAATCGCGCCCGCCTGTAGGATGCAAGCGGGATCCGGCGTCCCGGATCCCGCCCCGAGGGTTTACGGATCAGTCGCTGTGCGAATGATCGTGGTCGTGGTCGTGGTCGTGGTCGTGGTCGTGGTCGTGGTCGTGGTCGTGGTCGTGAGAGTGCCCGTGATCGTGCGAATGTCCGTGATCCGGCTGGCGTTCCAGGTCCACGGGCACCTCCAGTGTGATCTCGCCCGCCTGCTCGAACACCAGCGTAAGCGCCACCACGTCGCCATGCGACAGTTGCCGGGTCAGCCCCATGAACATCACATGGTCCCCGCCACGTTCCAGTGCGTGGCCGCCGCCAGCGGGGATGGCGAAGCCTTCCTCGACCTCGATCATGCGCATCACGCCCTGATCGTCCTCGACATGCGTGTGCAATTCGACCCGCTGTGCGACGTCCGATTGCGCGGCGATCAGCCGGTCATCCGCGTCCCCGGTGTTTTCGATCATCATGAAGGCCGCGCCCGATTGCGCCATGATCGAACTGACACGGGCGAACGGGTCGTGGACGTGGATATCGCCAGCTAGTGCCGGAGATGCGAAAAGTGCCAGCGCAGCGGCAGTGAGAAACCGTTTCTGCATGGTTTTTGTCCTGTCTGATGTTGGATTATTGAAAGTCGATCAGACAGGATGTGGCGGCGCGCGTGCCGGATAAAGGCCCTTGTGCGGGGCGGATAAGGTGACCTGATCGCCAAGCGGCCAGGGGGCAGCGGGTTTGACTGTGGCGATCCGTGCGACGGACCATCCGCCCGGGATCGCCAGTGCAGACAGGGTGCAGTCCGGGCAGGGGTGGTGCGCCACCGTGGGGTTGCCGCGTGCATCGAGCGCCAGCGTCACCTCACCCCCCGTGGTGGTGCAGATCACCGCCCAGCCCGCCACCGGCGCTGCCCCCCGCGCCATGGCCGAGGTGACGCTGGCCAGCGCCAGCACCATGGCCAGCGCCAGCGCTGCGCCCGTATGCAACCGCTTGTTCATGGACGGGACCCTAGCGCAGGCTTCCAGCGGGGGGAAGCTGCGAAAGCCCCGGGATCATGCGCTTGATCGCCGCAACATGCGCGGCCTCGGCGCCTGCGGCATCAGTGGCAAGCGTCCGGGCGGTGTCCAGCACGCCGCCGTCCTCGGCCAGCGCGTCCACCAGCCCCCAGCCCAGCGCGGTGGCCGCGTCCACCCGCTGCCCGGCCATCAGGATCATCGCCGCCCGCGCCGGACCCACCAGCGCCGCCAGCCGCACCGGGTCCGAAGGCTGCGGCAGAAACCCCAGCCGCATCACCGGATAGAAGAG